>NZ_PJBM01000149.1:0-13542 GCF_002836075.1 Shewanella sp. GutDb-MelDb
GTAGTGGATCCACGCGTCTATCTTCATAGCGAGTTTCAACTTCATGCAGATGAGCTTGGGTGGCTGTCTCAATATCACCGACAGTGATTAATTGCGTTTTTTCTGGCAAATAATCGAACAGACTCGCAGTGTCATCAAAAAACAACGGCAGGTAATTTTCTATTCCTGCGGGCATGGTCTTTTTACTGACCATTTGATAAATAGAGCCAGGTTCTTTGACGAGAACCTCAAATCGGCGACGATAACGCTGTCTAAAGCCTTCAATGGCAGCATTGTCAGTGGGAAACTCTTTCGCGGGCAGCAGTCGAATCGATGGTAGCTCGTGGCTAGAACGTTGGGTTTCTGGATCGAAATGTCGAATAGATTCGACTTCGTCATCAAATAGCTCAATACGAAATGGCTGATTTGATCCCATAGGGAAAATATCGATAATCGAACCACGAACCGCAAACTCACCGTGCTCGTATACTTGCTCAACACTGTGGTAACCAGTATTGATTAATTGCTCTCTAACATCATGCAGCTGGTAGTTATCGCCTTTCTCCAAAATAAGCACATTACCGCTCAAAAAGGATTTAGGGGGCAGCTTGACCATTAACGTGGTGATTGGCACTATGACTACGCTTTGCTGCGCTTGAGGGATCCTCGAAAGCGCTTCAAGACGTTGTGAGACTAAATCTTGATGGGGAGAGAAGCTGTCATAGGGGAGGGTTTCCCTGTCTGGAAATAGCCATATTGAAATTGCTGCTTCACTGAGCAAATAATTTAGCTCAGATTCTAGCGCAATGGCACTAGGCGTATCTGCGGTAACAACAAGTGTCACGTTCTGATGTTGCTTAGCAATATTAGCGATCGTAAGCGCTTGAGCAGCGCCACCAAGAGTACACAGCGTTTGTGCTAATTTAGCACTCTTGACTGCTGGTGGAGTCAATACGGAAAAAGCATTCATTAAGGGCGAGGAAACGAGTCCAATAACAGCAAAGTTGCTTGGTATTGTAGTGGCTTGCCGTCGCTCTGGCCAGTTAAAACTGGTTTTAGATTACAGGGCTATCTTTCGTAATTTTAGTTGTTTCTGTTGTAGGCTTAAGCTGGCTTTTACCAGCTGTTCCACATCAGCGTCTTGAATGACACAAAAAGCTAATTCAATGCTAAAGGCCTGCGGCGCTTCTTCTGCTTCATTGGTGATCAATGAACAGCTTTGCACTGTCGCAAAACAGATCAGGGCGACTAGCTCCTCTTTGATATTCAAGCTAACTTTAAACTGGCTACCAACTGTTATCGCTTCATTGGTGGTTAATCTAATTGAGCTGCCCCCAAAATGACTGCCGGTATAGTAGTCGCCTTCATACTCCTCTTTACCGATAACGTGTTGTAAAACCATATCAATTTTTCGAGATTGTAATTTCAAGAATTCAACAACGGTTTTGGCATCATCATCAAGGTGTCGCAACTGCAACAGGCAGTCAGACTCGAGTACTTTAATATCACTGATAAGTTGTAGGCTCGGCGGTAGCATAAAACTCAGCTGTTCCACTGACGGGAGAGGTTGGCCGCTGTCCCAAGCTTGTAAATAGACATCAAAAGCATGATTAATACTAAAATAGGCGGTAGAGTCATTTAACAATGGTTTTGCCTCTTGTCTTTAGGGGGCTAATACCCCTATTATCATGCGCATCTTTATGATTTAGCAAGGTTAGAGGCGTAATTGCTTCTCCTTTTGTATTTCTAGAGTATCTCTGAGCAGTATTGTTTGAAATGAGAGAGGTTATTATCTTTTTATTATCAATCGTATTGGCGCCAGAATTGAGTTGACTTTATTTGGGTTTTTTAATGAATTTTTCATTATCATTTTATATTGGCTACCGTTATTGGCGAGCAAGAAAAGCCAATGCTTTTGCATCGTTTATTACCATATTCTCTGTTTCAGGCATTTTGCTTGGAGTGGCTGCACTTATTGTTGTTAGCTCCGTGATGAATGGTCTTGAAGGGCAGCTTAAAAAGCGCATTTTAGGTGCCGTGCCGCAACTAACGATTCATTCTCCCGTACCGTTAGAACATTGGCAGCAAGATGTGACTCAGTTGTCAGCCTTAAAAGGGGTGCAGGGCGCCGCGCCGAGTGTGTCGACTCAAGCGATGCTGCAATCGGCCTCTAATATTGGCGCCGCGCAAATATACGGTGTATACCCAGAACAGGAAAAAAATCTGCTTAGCCTTACGCGCAATACCTATGCAGGTAACTTCGACGCGCTGCTCTCTGGCAAGTATCAAATTATATTGGGCGCTGAGCTGGCACGTAAACTTGATGTGGTTGTCGGTAATAAAATACGAGTCCTGAGCGGAGATGGCGTGGTCTATACGCCGTTAGGTCCGGTGCCAAGCCAGCGAAAGTTCACCGTGGCGGGTGTATTTGAAATGGGGTCTCAAGTTGATGCTAGCGTCGCTTATATCCATCATGACGATGCACAGCGCTTAATGCGCCAAAAAGCCGGTGAAGTAAAACAGTTACGTGTTTATCTTGATGATCCCTTCAATGCCGCAAAAATTGCCCCGAGCGTGGTGGATTATTTTTCCCACACAGTGACCACCACAGATTGGCATGACACTTATGGTCACCTGTTTGGCGCCGTTAAAATGGAAAAGAACATGATGTCATTAATGCTTAGCCTTATTATTGCGGTCGCCGCGTTTAATATCGTCTCTGCGTTAGTGATGATGGTTGTGGATAAAACTACTGATGTTGCCGTGTTAAAAACCCAGGGCTTATCGACGGCTAATGTGATGGGGATCTTTATGATCCAAGGCTCGCTTAATGCCATCATAGGCTTGATTACTGGGGTGGCAACGGGGGCGTTATTAACCCTTAATTTAAATGAGATCACTAATGCGTTAGGGATCTCTATTCTTGGCGCAGGTCAGAATTTGCCAGTACAGCTCGACTTTAATCAATTGAGCTCGATAGTCATAGGCACACTTGTCATTACCCTATTAGCCACCATTTACCCGGCGCTAAGAGCCGCGAATGTTCAGCCAGCGAGTGCCCTTAGACATGAATAGTGAGTTAACAATGAATTCAGAATTATTGCTAAAAGTGAGCAATGTGAGTAAGCGTTACAACGATGGTTCAGTCGAAACCCAAGTGTTGCATAGCGTTGATTTAGAGGTCTACAAGGGTGAACAACTTGCGATAGTTGGCAGCTCTGGATCAGGTAAAAGCACACTGCTGCATATTATGGGTACCTTAGATCGGCCGACAAGTGGCAATGTGACGATGCTCGATGAAGATCTCTACCAACTGTCTAACAAGCGCCAAGCTCAAGTGCGCAATAATAATATTGGTTTTATCTATCAGTTCCATCATCTGTTACCTGAATTTAGTGCATTGGAAAATGTATCAATGCCAGCATTAATACAGGGTAAAACACGCAAAGAGGTGGAAGGTAAAGCGACCGCTTTACTTGAGCGAGTGGGGTTAGGCCATCGTCTCGCACACACTCCTGCGGAGTTGTCTGGCGGGGAACGCCAGCGCGTCGCTATCGCTAGAGCCTTGATTAACGATCCCAAATTGGTGCTTGCTGATGAACCTACCGGTAACCTTGACGCTAATAGTGGTGAGGCCGTCTACGAATTGATCACTGAACTCGCCGCCCAATTAGGCACAGCATTTGTGGTGGTCACTCATGATCAACAACTTGCTGCGAGAATGGATAGACAGTTACACATGAAAGATGGCTACTTGGTGAATGCTGAGGAGCTCACTGGATGAAAAGCCTGTTAGCGATGCGGATAGGGTGGCGCTTTTATTTAGCCCGTCAGTCAAACCGTTTTATCAACTTTATCTCTTTTGCCTCTACTGCGGGTATTGCACTCGGAGTCGCGGTACTGATTATCGTATTATCGGCGATGAATGGCTTTGAGAAGGAGTTAGAGGAGCGACTTTTAGGGGTCGTTTCTCATGGTGAGTTAGTCGGTGTGAATGAGCCAATACATGATTGGCAGGCCGTTGTGGCGGATGCTGATAAAGTCCCTGGAATTGTTGCAGCGGCTCCTTTTGTACGGATGCAAGGTCTGGTGCAAAAGCCGGGTGGTTTTCAAGGGGTAACGGTTCAGGGGATAGATATAGAGCAAGAAGCGAAAGTATCAAATATTCGTCACTTCATGTCTGAGCAGAGCTGGCAAAGTTTACAAGAAGCTAAGCACAATAATATCGTGCTTGGTAAAGGGCTGGCGAATAACCTCGGGATTGAGATTGGTCAATCTATTAGCTTATATATGCCTAACAATAATAACTCGTCTCAAAATAAAATAGCCGCCGCTAAAAGTCACCGCTTTGTGGTCTCTGGTATTTTTGAACTTGGGGGCGAGCTAGATACAACCACCGCATATGTGCCTATGGATTATGCGGCTAAGTTGTTAAAGTTAGAACAAGGTGTTTCCGGTGTGCGTATTAAGGTCAAAAATGTTTTCGATGCGCCGATGTTGATCCGTGACCTCGGTTATAGCCAAAAGCAATATGTTTATATTTCGGACTGGACTCGAACTCAAGGACATTTATATCAAGATATACAATTGGTTAGAATGGTGATGTATCTTGTGTTGGCTTTAGTTATTGCTGTGGCATGTTTTAATATCGTGTCGACACTTGTGATGGCGGTGCGAGATAAGCAGTCTGAAATCGCTATCTTGTTAACCATGGGCATGAAAAAGACCTCGGTGATGCTGATATTTATCGTGCAGGGCGCACTCAATGGCATTTTGGGCTGCATCATAGGATCTATTGTAGGGGTGACAATTGCGCTCAACCTCAGCGATATTGCCAAAGGGATAGAATCGGTATTAGGTATTCAACTGTTGTCGGCAGATGTGTACTTTATTGATTTTCTACCGTCACAATTAGTGGTTAACGATGTGATTACGGTCGTGTCTCTCGCTTTTGTGATGAGCCTCATCGCAACGCTTTATCCCGCGTGGAAAGCCAGCCAAACACCGCCAGCAAGTGCATTAGCAGGCCGCTAGAGGGACTGTTTTTAACGACTCATTCAGGCGCTTTATAGTGCTTTGGTATTAGAGTGATCGCGAGTGCGGTCACTGCCTCTCTTCGGTAAACCTTACCTAAACCTTACGTTAATCTTACCCTACATTTAGGGTTAGCTAACTTCCCATACTTGATGGGCGTTGCAGTGTGTTTTTGCGTCCTCATTTATTCCGCTGTAGATGTACTTGACTCGCGTTTACTCAACCTTTTTCATCATTGTTGTTGCAGTCTAATTATCCTTATAAAGTGCTATTTTTTCGTTGGAATTGCTGTGCTAGTTTTTTAGTACTCCCATTTCAAAGGTCGTTTGATGCCTTTATGGCAGGGCATGGAAGCCTTGATTTGGTTAATTGTAAAAGCATGGAGCAATGACAATGAACGCAAAACCAGATTTAGAACAATTAGACATGAGCGTGCAACAGCTATCGTCAGTTGTGGCAGATTTAGAGAAGCAGTGTCCTGTAGCTGATAAAGGATTATCAGTTAGCTCAGCGCAAGGTTGCCCAGTCGCTAAATGTAGCCAAGCTATACCTTCAACTCGTCAGTGCGCGGTTAATCATCCGATAGCATCGCCTTTTGTACCTGATTATAATATTCCGTTGTTGGCGCCGGGTGGTGGCGATCAAAAGCCGGATGTTCTTGAAAAGTTAGGCCCGTTAGCCGATCTCGTTGGCACCTGGGTTAGCCAGCGATTTAGTGGCTTTAACGTGATGCCTATCCCTCAAGTCACAGCACCGAATGGCTTTATTTTAAAGAACTTTAATTATTATGAAGTTATTACTTTCAGCGCAATCTCTGGCAAAGTTGCAAACCGAGGAGGTCAGTACGAACAAGACTCATACACCTTGTTCTATGAGCAAAGAGTGTTTTTTGCTGATGGGCCTCAGATGGATGACTTAGTGCATGCTGAAAATGGTTCTTGGTTGCACCAAGTGTCGGCGCAGCAAGGTCAAAACGAAGTCAATACCGCGCCCTTCATTCCTACACCTCCAGCGCCAAATCCCATTCCAACGCAAAATCCGTTAACTGAAATCGTAAAGCAGGTCTCGGTTCCTCATGGAAACTCAATTTTAGCCTTAGGCGGAGTGACTAGATCTTACTGTGCTCCAACTATTCCCGTTGCAAACTGCTTGCCTATCGCCGCTCCAGACGCATTTAGCGCCGCCTATGGTCCAAATATTGCGACCAACCCAAGCATCAATCCCAATGCGGTGCTTGATAGTGCACTACTGAAATTAGCGGATAAAGGGGTGAGCGTTGCGAGTACGACGGCGCTAACAGTTGACAGTGATAATCATGGCGCTATCGCCAATACGCCATTTATGAAGAGTCACTCAGATGTATCGCGATTTACCACCACCTATTGGATAGAGCACTTATCAACCGGTCATCTACAACTGCAATATACGCAAAACATCACATTAGATCTGCCCGTCGGTGACAAGACCTATAAGTTTCCGCATATCACGGCAAACACCTTGACCAAAGTTCAGTAACCTATTTGACCGATTTTTAATCCACTTTCTGTTGTTAAAGATCGAGAACACATTTGATTCCTTGGGCGTTGTTGGCTCTGGCGTCAAAAAGCGTTCTCGAGTCGTGACAGCTATAGAAACACGACTCGAGGCGTTCACCTGTCTCAAAATGCTTATTTCGGGGCAATCTGTTAGCAATATCTAAGCTATTAATTTAGTTTCAAGGAATGAAAAATGAGTGATAAAACGATAAAGGATCTGCAGCTTCAGGTGACGGAGCTAACGTCCAAAGTGAAAGAATTAGAAGTTCACTATCACAACATCACAGCGGCGGATAAATGCCAAGTCTGTGCTACGACAGAATGCGTGGTATGCGATGGTGGTCAGGCGGTTCGTAAGTGTGACAATTGTTTGCCTTGCACTATCAACTTATGTAATCCGGGCATAGTCAGTTTTTGTGTACAGTGTGCTCAGCCAGCAATTAAGTGTGAAACGTGCGCTCCTGGACCTATTTACTACTGCGCTCCTTGTCAGCCGACAGTGCAATGTGTGACGTGTTATCCAAGCCCAGTTTCATACTGTGTTCAGTGCCAACCAACGCCATGTGCGACTGGATTACAGTGTTTGCCAGGTATTCCTACTGTGCATTGTGTGACTTGCTCGCCGAGTCCAGTCGCTTATTGTGCGCCCTGTGTACCAGAACCTGTGTATTACTGTGTGCCTTGTCAGCCCACAGTACAATGTGTGACCTGCTCACCAAGTCCTATTGCTTATTGTGTGCAGTGTCAACCAACACCTTGTGCTACCGGTTTGCAATGCCTGACTTGTCAGCCCACGCTGCAGTGTGTGCCCTGTTCGCAGAGCCCGATTGCTTATTGCGTACAGTGTCAACCAACGCCTTGTGCTACTGGTTTGCAATGCCTGACTTGTCAGCCCACGCTGCAGTGTGTGACCTGTTCGCCTAGCCCGGTTTCTTATTGCGTGCAGTGTCAACCCGCCACAAACTCACAATGTGTCACTTGCTTACCTTGTTACAGTCATCCACTGGCTCAATGCGTCACGTGTAGACCATGTGATCCAGGGTACCA
The DNA here is from genome assembly GCF_002836075.1 of Shewanella sp. GutDb-MelDb. NCBI lineage: Bacteria > Pseudomonadati > Pseudomonadota > Gammaproteobacteria > Alteromonadales > Shewanellaceae > Shewanella > Shewanella sp. GutDb-MelDb. Next base: position 7,596 of record NZ_PJBM01000149.1, read on the forward strand.
GTGTGCCAGCTCGCCAGTGACATTCTGCTTATTGAGTGCCACTAGTTAATTTGGATTAATAACAAATGACCTAATAACGCTAGTTAATCACTAGGGTTATTGGGACTAAAGGAATATAAAATGAACACTCTTTTGTTATCACCAGCAGCCACCATTACACCGAATGCTCATGGTGTGTTATTACAATCGGATCTTGGCGACTTTCAACTGCATGGCAAAGATGTAAGTGAGTTTGTAACCGTTATTGTCCCTTTACTGCGAGGTGATAATACCGAGCAGGCTGTTTGTGACCAGCTTCCGAGTTATAGCCAAAGCAGTGTGCTGTCAATTATTGCTTTACTAAAGCAACATGGATTAGTGGAGGAGGTGGAAGCTAATACCGACTTTAAACCGCCTTGGGCGATGCACGAGCGATTTATCAATGCATGGTCAAGCAGTCAGCATTCGGAAGTGGCACTAAAGGACAAAAGATTACTGGTTATTGGACTCGAGCCTTGGTCTGTCAAAATGGTTGATGAACTGGCTTGTTCTGGCGTCGGGCATATTCATATTATTGATAATGAATTGATTTCGGCAGATGATATTCTTTGCCATCGTCCGTTCGGTGAGTCTAACCTTGGCTTATTGCGGGGAGAGGTATTAAAAGGCTTGCTACAGCAACAAGCGCCTTGGTGTAATGTGACGCTACAACCGTTAGAAAAAGGCGACTGCGGCATCCATATCGCGAGTGAGCCCATTTGGGATCTGGTGGTGGTGACTCTCAGCAAAGAAGCCAAGCATTGGCTTTATCAAATCTCTAAAACATTACATCATTTGGGTTTACCTGCACTCTACGGCAGTTTAGATGGATTGGAATCTTGGGTGGGACCGGCGGTTAATTTACCACAGCAGACAACGGCAATTGACGCATGCTGGAACTGTTTACGTTTACGACGATTAGGCACTGAAGTGGCACCTGATTTGGCGCACGAATTAGAAAAAACAGCTTATAAAAATCAGCAAACAAGCCGAGCTCGCAGCATGTTAACCTCGATGGCTGCGTTGACGGGTCACCAGTTATCAATGGAAGTGTTGAAGCTGCTAGTGGGTTACATTCAGAGCGATCTCGTGGGAAAAGTGAATGTACAGAATCTGGTGACCAATAAAGCAGAGCAGCATCAGATCATTCCTGTACCTTGGTGTAAGGTCTGCGGCTATGACCACGATACAGCGGCCGCTCATATCCATTCAATTAATGAGCGTCAACGGCAAGCTGCAAACATGCAAGTGGGGGCAATGAGTGCTGTTTCTGCACATCAAATTTCACAGGCCAATCCGCTAAATAGTGTTGGTACGGCTGAGGATGTCACCGATCTTTTTGAAGGTTGGATAGATGCTAAGACTGGCATTATCCGTCAGCTCACAGGACACTCTCCACAGCTTCCTGACTTTCCGATCACGGCATCGGCCAATGTGGCCAACTTTACGTCTGGCCACTTTGATCCCAGAGCCGCTGGGCATGTTGGTTCCGGTAAAGGTTTAGACAGTGTGTCTGCGCATATCAGCGCTATCGGCGAAGCTATTGAACGATACTCTGCTGCAAGATACCGTCTGGAAGATTGCCATTACGCTTCAATTAGTCAGCTGACGGGAGAGTATTTAGATCCAAACGACTTAGTTCTATATTCAAAAAAACAATACCATACACCGCAGTTTCCGTTTTCTCGTTGGAATAAAAAACGAAAAATACACTGGAGTAAAGGCATGTTTTTAGGGACTCAAACACCGGTATGGGTACCGTCATTAGTTAGCTATTTTAACTTTAGCTGTCCTTATGAAGAGCAGTTTAGCCAAGTGTCATCCAATGGGCTCGCGGCAGGGCAAGATAATGACGATGCTGCAATTAGAGCAACATACGAGCTTATTGAACGAGATGCCATGATGCTCACTTGGTATGCCCAGCATCCGTGTAAACGACTTAAACTCGATGCTGTTAATCACGGAAAAATGCGGGTGATGCTGGATGAGTTAACGGCAATGGGAATGAGCTTAGAGCTCTACTTGCTCGACGTCGGTATTCATGTGCCAACGGTGGTTTGTCTCGCGTTTGGTGACGGGATACGAACACCTGCAGTTTCGGTTGCACTGGCTTGTCATGGAGACATTGCGGTCGCGATGAAAAAAGCACTACTTGAGCAAGGGCATGTCATGCCTTACTTGTGTTACCTGATGGGAACGGGCGCCAAAGTGCCACAGCATGTTGGTGAAGTACAAAGTCTAGAAGATCACGCGGCCTACTATTTTAAAATGAATAACAAGTCTGCTTTTGATTTCATGCGCCAAGCTGATGAACACTCGATTGATATTGATCAATGGCCATATCCCGTTGTGAAGGATGCGGCCGATCTAAATCAGAGGTTATGTAATGCCAATGTTGACGTTGCCATTGTCGATGTGACCTCTCCAGATGTTGCACTGAGTCCATTTAGGGTTGCCAGAGCGGTGGGAAAACATATGCAGCCAATTCATTTTGGGGAGCAATTTAAACGGATTGATAACCCACGCTTGCAGCAGTTACTCAAGGGTAAGGTTGTCAATATGTACCCTCACCCTATTGCGTAGTGATTGATTATTTGCAGTTGCCGCTAAGTGACATCTTAATGCTAACAGCAGGTAACACGTCAGCGGCAGCCTAAAAACTAAATAACATCAAGGATGAACAAATGAATGTACTGGTATGTGGTACTAATTATGGCGCAACCTATATTCGCGCGTTGGCAACACAACCGCAAAACCTTACTTTGGCGGGAATATTATCTACGGGCAGCAAACGTTCAATTGAGTATGCGCAGCAAATGCAGGTACCGCATTTTACCCAAATAGAACAGATCCCGTCAGGCAGCATTGATATCGCTTGTATCGCGGTGTCCGGTGAGGCTGGGCAAAATTTGACCGTGCAGTGCCTTAATAAAGGCATTCATGTTTTGTGTGAACACCCTGTGGGCGAAGAGTTTGTGCGTTACGGGCTTAGTTTAGCGGCGCAAAAAGGCTGCCGTTTTCATGTTAATGCTCATTTTGCTGATCTTACTGCACCGCAAGCATTTTACAGTGCGATGGCAATAGCTATGCAGCAAGGTACTTGTCTACATTTCGACTTGAATGTTAATTTACGCACGTTATATTCTGGATTGGATTTGTTGGGAAGGGCTATTGGCTCATTGGCTAATATTGAACTCCAATCAGCACCACAAACAGCAGGCCAAGTAAGACAATTATTTGAAACTATATTACTGAAGGGCCCTGAGTTATCGGTATCAATCTTATGCCAAAACTTTGCGTCAGAGCATGATGATGGAAGTGCTACATTACTTAATCATCGTGTCAGCGCGACCTTTGTTCATGGTAATTTGTTACTTTGTGAAACCGCGGGGCCGGTTTATTGGTTCCCATCACCGGTTTCAATGCCTGCAGAGTCATGGCGCAGTTATCTACCTGTTCAAGTCGAGGCTAGCGATCAGTACCAGTTAATGCAGCAGCGAGATAATGCCAATATTACGGCATTAAATAAACTCATTGTCAGTATTGCAGAGCCCAGCGCTATAATTGAGCAGCAGCCTGAATACTTGCTGGGATTGTCGAGTTTATGGGGAAAAACAATGGCATTTTTACAGAAATAACGCCTCTGATTAGATGTTACTTTTGATGGTGTTCCTAACCTTTTTACGTCGTACTTTAACGGGTCATTTTTGATTTATAAGTATAAATAAGTTGGTCGGTGATTTGTAGATTATGTTGAAAGTCTGGATGGAAAAAGACTGGGATAGAATGCTAGAGATTGTATTAGTTCCATTTACTTTACTTGGGCTAAGTGTGTGGATAGAAGCTGAAATATCGTCTTGGCAGGAAGATATTGCAGTTACACAAATGGTAGACAGTTATTTTGATGGCATTACAGACATATTATCTTCAGAAGGAGCTGAATTATCTCACTATGCGGCTATTGCTCGTAGTCGAGCCCTATTTTTTAGGTTGCAAGAGCTGGAACGGAAAGAGGAAATGATTAACGTACTGCGCTATCTTTCGGAGGCAAGTCCCGATATTTTACGTGGCAGTCCATTTGAACAGGATCAGCAAGCCTCTCAGTACTATATTGATTTTAGTTATTCAAATCTATCCAGTAGCGATATTCAAATTATGGAACTAGAAGATATGATTTTTATATCTTCAAACTTTGAGCAATCATCATTTTATAATTTTCCATGTGAAGCATGTAGTTTCACTGCATCATCATTTCGTAACGCTGATTTTTTAATGGTTAGTTTAGCAGGAAGTGACCTTACTGATGTTTATTTTACAGGGAGTAATATAGGTGAGGTGGATTTAGAAGGAGCCATTCTTGATTATGCTAAATGGAGCGATGGAAGAGTGTGCGTAAAAGGTTCTATCGGTATATGTAAATAACACATTAGCTAATGAATAAGGATAAGACGCGTGCTGTCGCATCCTTATTCATTGACAACGAGCTCCTTTAAGATCCAGTTGTCCATCAAGAATACGTTCGGTTTGCAGTGATGAAGAGGGTTGCCTTACTTTAGTCTGTATGGCCATTATAACTATTGGCAAGCACTTGATTTATCTATTATAAGTGCGTTGTATTTACTCTGTTCCGTACACATTGGATTAGTGGCGGTTGCGTTATTCATTTCGTGATTCGGTATTTAACATAGGCATAGATGGATTGCATCTCTGACCTAATAAAAACGATAAGCATATGTGCCGCTGACCGTTTTATGCTCATTTAAACTATACGCTTATTACTTAAATTTAAAGGTAAATTAACAGTATTGACTTGACTGAAGTACCTGGGTAAGACCTTTTGATTGCTGCCATTGTAGATAAAGTTTCACCACTAATAGATCATCTTTTTTAGTGGAGCAGTTGTTTTTGTAAACCCGCGTAACTCGATTATTTCATCATTCTGAAAGAAAAATAAAATACCTGATGACAAGCTAACAGAGCTAACTCTGAGTTTGTATACTTTACCTTTATAGCTCCATATTTTATTTTTTAATAACTTTAAGCTTGGGACGATACTTTACAATCCAACTTGTTGGCGTAACGTTAATTTGTATAATACTTTTTTCATTATATTCAGGACAAGAATTTAAATGGTTATTAATATCAGATGATGACGGTGAGATATAAAAACTTTTACGGACATAATATAAACCTATGCAAGAATTTAAAGATAGTAGCTATTATATATCAGCATTAAGTTACATGTTTAAGTAGCAGGGCATGAATTGCTTATGACGTTGTTAATAAAATCTTCCCTCACCGCTGTATTGATTCTGGTGGCGTTTGCGGGTCTTCCATTCCCTTGAATCGTAGGCTTTTAGACTGTTGCATCTATTGCTGCATGTGTCACGGAGCCTCAATGGATCGAAAAAGGAAAGACAAATTTAACTATCGACATGTTTATGAAGCTCGATAATATTAATTTATCTAATTAAATAAATTGAACTTTATCTTTTATTATATAGAATATGTACTTATTCTTTGTAACAATGGACTGTGCACAATGATAAGGAAACCCCTCAAAATAAGCCTATTTTTCATGACTTTATTGGCCTCAGTAACGAATATCCAAGCTGCTGAATTAGCTATTATCTCCGATTACAAACCCAACTGTATTGTTGATATATTAGCGCCTATATCACTCACAGTGAATACACCAAAATACCAGGATTTAGGACCGCCTGAGGAAAGTACAGCTTTTGCACTTATACTTCAACAATTACGTGAAGAAGCCACTGCACAAGGTGCTGACATAGTATTATTAACTAATGTCAAAAATAAAAAGATCACAATAGCAAAAAGAAAAACAAGTAAATCTAGCTTAATAATACACATTGAAGCGCAGTTATACACCGTATGTGAAGCCGATAAATCTTTTAGTCATGAGCGA
>NZ_PJBM01000150.1:0-13419 GCF_002836075.1 Shewanella sp. GutDb-MelDb
GGCAGTTGATTGAGTAAGCAACGCGACACAGTGGTTTTTCCGGTACCCACCTCCCCCGTCAGCAACACAAAGCCACCGGTTTCACCTAATCCATAGGTCAGATGTGCTAACGCTTCTCTATGGCGATCGCTTAGAAACAGATAATGTGGGTTTGGCGCTATAGAGAAAGGGTTATCTTTCAACCCAAAAAAAGCCTTATACATACTGCTTTTAATCCTTGTTAGAGGAGCAAAACCGCCGATTGGGCCGTTAATCACTCTGCTATTTAGAAAACGTTTGAATGGCTGCAACATAACACTTTGAGTGCCACTAACCTATCAGCTTAATGCTCAACGCTTTGACAATAATCTAGAAATTACACTCACGTTAAAGCCAAGCAGATCAGTTGTCAAAACTTGCGACAACTTAAGCGGCTAAAGTAAGAGGTCTATCGGCTCAAGTAAGAGGTCTATTTTGACAGCTAACATCGATTTATCCATGCTAAACTGCTACTTATGTCCATAAGTGAGCTTTATTGTGAAAATCTATCTCGTTGGCGGCGCTGTCCGCGATAATTTGCTAAATCTGCCGATAAAAGATCGTGACTATATGGTGGTGGGTGCCACGCCAGAGCAGATGCTGGCCTTGGGTTATAAGCAAGTCGGTAAGGACTTCCCGGTATTTCTGCACCCCAGTACCCAACAAGAGTATGCCCTTGCCAGAACCGAGCGAAAAACCGCGGCAGGATATGGGGGCTTTAGCGTGGATGCTGCACCTAATGTAACCCTAGAGCAAGACTTACTCCGCAGGGACCTGACCATTAATGCCATTGCCCAAGATAGTGACGGAAACCAATATGATCCGTACTTGGGGATTGCCGATCTTAATGCCCGTATATTAAGGCATGTGTCCGATGCCTTCGTAGAAGATCCACTTCGCGTACTGCGTGTTGCCCGTTTCGCCGCCCGTTTTCATGCTCTGGGTTTTACCATTGCAGCAGAGACTCTCGAGTTAATGAGAAAGATCAGCCAAAGTGGTGAACTCGAGGCCTTAACGCCTGAGCGAGTTTATATTGAACTCGACAAAGCATTATCGAGCAATGCGCCACAAGTCTTCTTCAGCGTATTAAAAGACTGCGGTGCTTTAAGTATTTTATTCCCAGAAATTGATGCGCTTTTTGGCGTACCACAGCCTGAACAATGGCACCCTGAAATTGACACTGGCATCCATACGTTAATGGTGCTTGAGCAAGCCGCCAAGCTGTCTAATGACAATGCTGTAAGGTTTGCCGCACTACTACATGATCTCGGTAAGGCGTTGAGCCCTAAAGAATCGCTACCAAAACATTATGGTCATGGACAAAAAGGATTGCCCCTCATTAAAGCGCTTTGTCATCGCTATAGAGTGCCAAATGAATACCGCGATCTGGCATTACTGGTCAGCGACCAACATCAAAACATCCATAATGCGATGGATCTTAGGGCTGACACCATCGTTAAGCTGTTCGACAAAGCAGATTTTTGGCGTAAACCGCAACGCATAGAGCAGCTCTTACTCAGTTGTGAAGCCGATGCTAAGGGCCGTAAAGGTTTTGAGCTAAATGAGTATCCTCAGGCTGACTACATACAAGCGTGTTTTGATGCCGCATCGAATGTGGCAGTAAAGGCCATTATTGATGATGGTTTTAAAGGTGCGGACATTAAGCAACAACTTACTATCAAGCGAATTGCAGCGGTACAAGCACTCAAAAACAATCAGCCAAATTAAGGCGAAAATAAAAACTCAGCTTAGATTGATATTAATAGTCTAAGATTATGATTGTGTGAATTAGCATTTAAATTGCACTTAGCTTGCAATTGAGCAATTATTCGCTAAGGTATTCAGAGCTTAGCATTAAAATTCATAGCAAAATTTTTTGTCTATGACATAATTAAGCTGCTCAGTTGTTATGTGCAGCTGTGCTAATTAAATCCAACCTAAATAAAGGGAATTCCCGATGAATAACAAAATACTTTTGATTGCTGGTGTAGCAATGACTACCCTTCTAGGTGGCTGTGCAAACACTACTGCTCTTGAAGAAAGCGTTGCAAACCTAGGTAACAAAGTTGACCAGCTTTCAGCTGAAGTTAGCTCTCTAAAGTCTGATCATGGCAAAATGTCTGCTGACATTAATGATGCAAAAGCAGCTGCTATGGACGCACAAGCAGAAGCTAAGCGTGCTAACGACCGCATCGACAACGTAGCAACTTCTTACAAGAAGTAATTACGTTGGGTTTCTAACTTATTTATCAATAAGTTAAAACCGAAGGCTTGGTTTCAAGGTAACTTGACCAAGCCTTAAATTTATCTGCACTAACCTCACAATATCTCTCGACGTTCAAACACGGTTAAACTCCTCACTGTTTTTAAGCGATAAAAAAGCGCCCTATATGGACGCCTAATAAAGCTTGTCAAATGCAGTAGCTCAAAGCTATTGAATATTGGTTGGAATACCACGCTGAGTGAGTAAAGCATCATTGGCTTTACTGTAATCGACAGTATCTTGACCAATGAACTCGATGACATCGCGATTCATCTCAATCACACGACTACTTTGTCCTTCAGACTCAGACAATGGCGAGTGAACTTCAATTAATTGTTGTCCATCAGGTTCGGCTGAGATTTTTACAGCTTGATTAATGACGGTAACAGAATCGCCGTACTTAACTTTATCAAATAACCATTCAATATCATCAGGGTTTAGTCGAATACAGCCCGCACTCACCCGCATCCCAATACCAAAATCTTTATTGGTACCGTGAATAAGATAGCTACCGTCACCATAGGATAGTTGAATAGCAAACTTGCCTAGCGGATTGTCTGGCCCCGCGAGTACCACTCTTGGTAGCTCTTCGCCACGCTGCTCTAAATGCTCTTTTCGAATACTTGCTGGCGGCGTCCAACTTGGATTAGGGATACGAGATTTAATCTTTGTCACCATCTCTGGTGTTTCTCGCCCTACTCTTCCGATCCCGACAGGAAAGACATGGACCTCTTTGCCGCCTTTTGGAAAGTAATAGAGCCTCAGTTCAGCCAGATTAATCACCACCCCTTTATGAGGCACATCTGGCAGCAACATTTGCGTAGGGATCAACAAGCGGCTTCCTGGCGTAGGTAAGAAAGGGTCTACACCGGGGTTAGATTCCATTAACTCCAAAATACCAATGTTGTACTGTTTAGAGATGGTTTGGAAGTAATCGCCTTTTTGCACCACATGCTCTTGTAATTCACCGACTAAACGACTGCCGCCTTGAGGGATTTGATAAACATTAGCAAAAGAAAACAACGGTAAAGTCGCTAAGATGAACAACAGCAATATACGCATCATCAGTATCTATAATTCCATTAGGTTGAATAAGCAAAGGTTACCCTGAGCCAAGACTATTTTCTAGTCATCAAGTTAATTACAAAGTCTATCTCTAGTGAGTCAAACTTTGCGTGTTGTATATGGTGTCGCATACTGTCATTCGCTCGCCAAGCATAAGGCGTCATGTCAAGAAGTGCGATAGCTTGCTCTCCAGACACCTTAACACTGATTGATAGACGTTCGCTTTGCAGTAACTCAAGCTCTTTGGGAAGATTATTGCTGACCGACTTTTCGCTGAGATCTGGGTATATAAACTCTCGAATTTGCCATAAGTGTCTAGGACCAGCTGCCACTTGCAACAAAATACCATCTTGTTTAAGCACTCGAGTCAGCTCTTTTCCCTTAAGCGGCTTATCGATTAAGGTGATCAGGTCAAAACTTTCATCTTTGATTGGTAGATGTTTTAAGTTTGAAACAATATAAGTCGGACCACTTTGTGATTTTGCAGCTGCAAAAATGGCATTCTCAGCTTCTGAAACCCCGGTTTGCTCCAAGGCGGTTTCAGGTTGTTGCTCAGTCAAGATATCCTTGACGGTTCTTAAGAAGTAACCTTCACCACAATCATAATCTAACTGCGATAATGACGCTCCTTCAGCAAACTGAGGCAAGTTAGCAATGATCTCAGCCAGTTTCTCTGCCAGTGGTACATAGATGCCGGACTCAAGCACGTAACGCTTAGCACGCATTACAGCTCGTGAGTCTATTTTAGGTTTTTTGACTAGACCAAACAGCCAATAGCCTTGTTCATTCTTGTCAAAGTGGTGCTTGTTTTCACAATGCATGCCTTTTGACTCTTCGTGCACCATTAGCGGTGATTGGCAAGTTGGGCAAAGATAAATACTGTTCATGACACGCTCGCTGTTAAAATAAATAAGTAATTAAAGTGTGTGTAAGTCGCTTTAAAGGAAGATAAAGCCACACAACACCGCCCCTAGAACTAGGCGATAAATAACAAACGGAGTCATGCCCATTTTGCTGATGATTTTCAAGAAATAGTGAATACAAACATAGGCTGCGACAAATGACACAATAATGCCTAAACCTAACGCTTGATAGTCGATAGCTTGACCACTGGAAATGAGATCTTTAGTCACTAATATCGCCGCACCTAAACTGACTGGCACCGACATTAAAAAGGAAAATCGCGCCGCGGCTTCACGACTTAAGCCAAGCATTAACGCTGCCGTAATGGTGGCACCAGAGCGTGATGTCCCTGGAATAAGCGCCATTGCCTGCGCAATACCAATCACCAGTGCTTTTTTCCAACCGACTTGAAACTCAGTAAAACCTTGACGTTGCATTCTGTCTGCCCACCAAAGCAATAAACCAAAGATAATGGTGGTTGCAGCAATCACTTCAATATTACGAAGATGAGTTGCAATAAAGTCTTTTGCCGTAAAACCAACAATCACCGCAGGGATCGTCGCCAGTATAATCCACCAAGACAGCTTACTTTCTTCTGTTTGCTTACCGCTGACGATACTGCCGGTCCACGCTTTAAACATCGAGAGCAGCTCTTTACGAAAATACATCACCACAGCCAGCAGTGAGCCGGTATTGACTGCCACATCAAACGACAACCCTTGATCTTCCCAATTCAACAATTGAGCAGGCAAGATAAGGTGTGCTGAGCTTGAAATGGGTAAAAACTCGGTGAGGCCCTGGATCAGCGCCAATATAATCACCTGAAAAGTGTCCATAACTATCCTATATTAAAAAGCTTTTTATACTGACCAATCGAATTCAATAGGCCATAAATGTTGTTGAGTCTTGTCATATTCATCCCAAAGGATTTGATATGGCTCATGGGTAACCGGGTGAGTTAACAGCGGCGCAATTTCAGCCAACGGCCAAAGTACAAATGCGTTGTATAAAATCTCAGCACGCGGCAGCTCTATTGGCGTCTGACAAACCACGTCATCATAAAGCAGTAAGTCGAGATCTAATGTTCTCGCTGCAAACTTCTTGGCGCCTTTCACCCGACCGTGGTCTTGTTCAATCTGTTTAAACGTCGCGACAACGGCCTCTATTGGCAATGCTGTTTCAGCAGCAACGACCATATTTAAAAAATTGGTGCCGTCAAAACCTACCGCTTCACTTTCAAAAACCGACGAAAGCAGCAGTTCATCGAAATGACAATTCAAATCAATTAAAGCCGCCTTAAGGTGACGAATCGGTTCAATATTACTGCCTAGACTTATATAAATTTTAGCCATTTATACATGACCTCGTTCAATCTCAACGCCTACAGCTGCCGCTGTCGGTACAGCGCCAGGCTTCATTACTTTTACTTTCACCCAAGGCACGTTGAATTCCACCATCACACAATGTGCGACCTGCTCAGCAACCGTCTCAATCAGCTCGATTGGCTTCTCCGTGATCAGCGCCGTGAGTCGATTCGACACGGTTTCGTAGCACAAAGCATTTTCATAATCGTCACTCGCGGCGGCTAAGCGATTATCCCAAGCCATATCTAAATCCAGTAACAAGGTTTGATGGATCTGCTTTTCCCATTCATAGACCCCAATGACGGTTTCTATTTTAAGTTCTCTGATCAGTACTTTATCCATGATTTCTCCAAAACCTTAATCTTTACCATTGAGGTCTGATTAGCTAAAGCGAACAAAAAGGATATAATCCGTCGCAAAGCTAAGATATTACTCTTTGGCTCTTTCGAACGAGAGAAAATCCAAGTAGGATAATTCCTCGTAAATAAAGAATTTATAAAAAACAGCGGCTCTATATGCAAGGTAGCTAAGAAAGCTGTAAAGCTGTTTTTTGTGCTCCAATTCACTGGCTAATTTACAAGTCAGTCAGCTAAGTTTAAAGAGCATTTTTTTATGTTGCGCGATAATACCCTAAGACGGATAAGGAAACCAATTTGACCAGTACTGCACTAACAATAATGATGATAGTGGGCGCCTATTTGGCAGGCTCAATATCGAGTGCTGTACTTGTGTGTAAAATGCGCGGCCTCCCCGACCCAAGAACCGTAGGTTCAGGTAATCCGGGGGCGACCAATGTATTGCGTATAGGCGGCGCGAGTTCCGCTGTACTGGTACTTTTTTTCGATATGCTTAAAGGCGCTGCTCCAGCATATCTCGCTTTTAGATTAGGTGTTGACCCCGTAGCGCTTGGGCTTATCGCCATTGCTGCTTGCTTAGGTCATATTTTCCCCATCTTTTTTGGATTTAAAGGCGGTAAAGGCGTTGCCACCGCATTTGGCGCAATGGCGCCCATAGGTCATTATCTAGCATTATTTTTAATGCTGACTTGGGCCGCTATAGTACTCATCACCCGCTACTCATCTTTGGCAGCCATCTGCACGGCATTGCTCGCGCCAGTGTTCACATGGTGGATTGACGATAGGTTTACCATTCCGGTTGCGATGTTATCAACCCTGATTGTCATTCGTCATCGCGATAATATTAGCCGCTTACTAAAGGGCGAAGAGGCTAAACTGTCACGAAAACGTCGTAATAAAACCTCTTAGATAATTATCCTCTTAAATGTCCAAGCTCATACTCGAAAACAGCGCCATAAAAAACGGCGCTTAAAAGCGCCGTCATAATTAGGATTCAGTACTAATCGACCGGTTCTAACGTATCTAAAGGCCATCTTGGTTGACCTTTAACGCTTAAATCATCTGTTTGCCCCGCCTTTAAACGCTGTAAGCCCGCATAAGCTATCATCGCGCCGTTATCGGTACAAAACTCATCACGAGGGTAATACACTTTGCCGCCCAGATTTTTCATCATCTCGGCCAGTGAAGCACGCAAGCGCGTATTGGCGCTGACACCGCCAGCAATCACTAAACGTTGATAACCCGTTTGCTTTAATGCACGCTTACATTTAATCGCTAGCGTGTCGACAACCGCTTCTTCAAAGGCACAAGCGATATTAGCGCGTGTTTGGTCATCTTTTGGCTCTGCAGCTATCGTATTGGCTGCGAATGTTTTAAGACCTGAAAAACTAAAGTTAAGCCCAGGTTTATCCGTCATCGGCCTTGGGAAGCGATAACTCTTTTCAATACCCTTAGCCGCGAGTTTCGCCAACCGGGGTCCGCCGGGATAATCAAGCCCCAACAATTTGGCGGTTTTGTCGAATGCTTCACCTGCAGCGTCATCAACCGACTCACCGAGTACCTCGTAGCGACCAATGCCTTCAACACCTACCAACATTGAGTGCCCACCAGACACCAATAATGCCAGAAATGGGAACGCTGGCACGTCATCTTCTAACATTGGCGCTAATAGGTGTCCCTCCATGTGATGCACCCCAATAGCAGGTTTATCCCATGAGAAAGCTAATGCACGACCAACGCATGCACCTACCAGCAACGCGCCAATAAGTCCTGGGCCCTTGGTATAAGCAATACCATCGAGATCTTCAATTGTCATATCGGCATCGGCTAATGCTTGACGAATTAAAGGTACGATTTTACGAACATGGTCCCGAGACGCCAACTCAGGCACTACGCCACCGTAGTCCGCATGCAACTTTACCTGACTATAAAGGGCATGTGAAAGTAGCCCTTTTTTATCATCATAAACTGCGATTCCTGTTTCATCACAAGATGTCTCTATTCCTAAAACCCGCATTATCTCTCATCTTTACTGCATATAATTACCGCCAATTCTACCTGCTGTGCTTTAATTACTCCAGAGTCCGATAGCGTTCTAAGCGCATTATTACCAAATAGACATAATCCCGATCGTTATAAGGGGTTTACAAAAGGTGTCTAGTCGTTATAGAATTCCGCACCATTTTTAAATTATCTGAGTCAATTAATTGTCTCAATGCAACCGACACCTAAGGGGTGATGGCTAATGCCAATTATTAAAGTACGTGAAAACGAACCATTCGACGTAGCTCTTCGTCGTTTCAAGCGCTCTTGTGAAAAAGCTGGTATCTTAGCTGACGTTCGTGCTCGTGAGTTCTACGAGAAGCCAACGACTGCACGTAAACGTGCTAAAGCCGCTGCTATCAAGCGTCTTGCTAAGAAGCTTTCTCGCGAAAACGCACGTCGCGTACGTTTATATTAATCTCATTATGAGCCTAATCGATCAGCTAAAAGAGCAGATGAAAGACGCCATGCGTGCCAAAGAAAAGGTACGCTTGGGGACTATTCGTATGGCACTAGCCGCCGTCAAACAAATTGAAGTGGATACCCGCGAATCTTTGGATGACGACCAAGCTATAGCGGTCTTAACCAAAATGGTAAAACAGCGTCGCGATTCTATTGCTCAATATACAGCAGCAGGCCGTGACGAATTAGCGCAAAAAGAAGCAGAAGAAATTCAAGTGCTTGAACACTTCTTGCCTCAGCCTCTTACTGAAGAGGAAATTCTTGCGTTAGTTGATGCTAGCATCTTAGAGATGGGCGCATCCTCCATGGCGGACATGGGTAAAGTAATGGGATCGCTAAAACCGAAAGTAATGGGTAGAGCAGACATGGCGGCAATTGGCGCTATGATCCGTGCAAAACTCAAGTAGTTTTAGTTTTAGTGATGAATGAGCCGTGCTTTTGCGCGGCTTGTTTGTTTTCGATTTTCTCTATTTAAACTTCACGAAATTAAAGGCGGCATTTAACAATACTAATGGCGATACCTCGTGATTTTATCAATGAGCTAGTAGCTCGCATCGACATTGTCGACTTAATAGACCCTAAAGTACCCCTAAAAAAGGCGGGTAAAAATCACTCTGCCTGTTGTCCTTTTCATAGCGAAAAATCTCCCTCTTTCACCGTTAGTAGAGACAAGCAGTTTTATCATTGTTTTGGCTGCGGCGCACACGGAAATGTTATTGATTTTGTCATGGAATATGACCGACTCGACTTCGTGGATGCAATTGAAGAACTCGCCGGACAGTTAGGACTTGAAGTTCCACAGGAACAAGGTACCGGTAAGCCTCGCGATCAAGAGTTAAGTCGCGATTTATACCAACTGATGGAGGAGTCGAGTTTATTCTTCCAAAGTCAGCTAAGACAACACAGTGACAAACAAAAAGTGCTTGATTATTTATCACATCGAGGGCTTTCAAAAGACGTAGTAGAACACTTTAACATTGGCTTTGCCCCAGATGGTTGGGATGGTTTGTTAAGCCGCTATCGTCAAAATCAAGATTCACAGAACAAACTGCTTACTGCTGGTATGGTCATTGAAAATGACAGTGGTAAGCGATATGACCGATTCCGCGACCGATTAATGTTCCCAATCAGGGATAGACGTGGACGAGTCATTGGCTTTGGTGGCCGAGTTTTGGGAGAAGGTACGCCAAAGTACTTGAATTCTCCAGAAACGCCCATATTTCATAAGGGCAATGAGCTCTATGGATTGTATGAACTAAAGCAACGCCATCGAGACCCGCAACAAGTACTCATTGTTGAAGGCTATATGGACGTCGTAGCACTTGCGCAATTTGACGTTGATTATGCCGTAGCCTCATTAGGCACCTCGACCACCGCTGAACAATTTCAGCTGTTGCTGCGTAGCGCAAAAGAAGTTATCTGTTGTTACGACGGCGATAAAGCAGGCAAAGAAGCCGCTTGGCGTGCGCTAGAAACCGCTTTACCACTGTTAAAACCGGGTAATCAGGTTCGCTTCATGTTCCTGCCTGAAGGCGAAGACCCTGACACTCTCGTCAGGCAGATTGGTAAAGATAAGTTCGAAGAAAGTATTGGCCACGCCATGGCATTGCCAGAGTTTCTATTTGATAATTTGGCGAAAAAATTTGGCAAAGAAGACAAAAGTGTATTGGCAAAAAATGCCATTAAACTGATCGAAAAAGTGCAAGACACAGTATTACAAAGTCTATTGCTTGAAGATTTAGCACACAAGCTAAGAATGAACGGTGCTGACGAGCTTAAACGAAAATTTAACTTTTCGACTAAGTCGGCCGATAAACCTAAACAGCACAAAGCGTTGAAAGGACGTGGCACCCCGATGCGATTAGCCATTGCATTGTTGGTACAACATCCACGCTTAGGTGAGAAATTGCCTCAGCAACCAGCGCTAAAACATATACAGATGGCAGGTATTGACTTACTGACCCTTGTATTAGATTTAACTCGCGGCAAAGTAATGAGCAGCGCACAACTACTTGAACAGTTCAGGGGCGATGATAAATTCAGTACCCTAAAAAAACTGACCCAATGGGACCATCAAGTGGCGGACGAAAACTTGCTCCGAGAGTTAAAAGAAACACTCGTGTGGCTAAATAACCAGTATATTGAGCAACGTTATCAAGAGCTGAGTTTAAAACAGAACCACACGAAAGAAGAACGGTTGCAGCTTAAAAAGCTAATCGCAGTGATCCAAAAGCAAGCTTAAAGGCAATTTTTGCACCAAAAGTAAGCACTTGGACTAGCACAGCGAAGCACCGAAGGCTATAATTAACGACTTACGTGGCTGTTTTTTGCCCGTCGTTTTAACTGTTTCCCAACTTGGATGATATCTATGGATCATACTCCGCAGTCGCAACTTAAATTGTTGCTTGCCAAAGGTAAAGAGCAAGGTTATTTAACCTATGCAGAAGTCAACGATCACCTACCTGCTGACATGGTCGATGCCGACCAGATCGAAGATATTATCCAGATGATCAATGATATGGGTATTCGAGTCTATGAACAGGCTCCGGATGCTGATGATATCATGATGTCTGAAGACAGCACCGATGATGATGCTGCCGAAGAAGCTGCTGCCGCACTGGCTACAGTAGAAGCTGAATTAGGTCGTACTACCGATCCTGTCCGCATGTATATGCGTGAAATGGGTACCGTTGAACTACTGACCCGTGAAGGCGAGATTGTCATCGCTAAGCGTATTGAAGAAGGGATCAACACGGTTCAAGCTTCAGTCGCCGAATATCCGCAAGCAATTGCGATGATCCTTGAGCAATTCGATCGTTATGAAGCGGAAGAAGTTAGATTATCTGACATCATATCTGGTTTTATCGACCCAAATGCTGAAGATGTTGCTCCAGCAGCAACTCACGTCGGTTCTGTTCTGTCTGAAGCTGAATTAGAAAATGCTGATGATAAAGACGATGAAGATGAAGAAGAGGAAGGTCCAAAAGGTCCCGATCCTGAAGAAGCAAAAGAAAAATTCACAACGCTTCGCCTAGCTCACGAAAGAGCATTAGAAATCATCGCTGTAAAAGGTCGTGGTCACCCAGAGTCGACTGTCGCACTATTTGAAATTGGCGAAATTTTTAAAGAATTCCGTTTGATGCCTAAGCAGTTTGACCGCTTAGTAAAAAGCATGCGCGCAATGATGGATAAAGTCCGTGTTCAAGAACGTTTGATCATGAAGCTTTGTGTTGAACAAGCTAAAATGCCAAAGAAAAATTTCGTTAAGGCTTATACCAGCAACGAAAGCAGCATTGAGTGGTTCAACCTAGAATTAGCATCAGGAAAATCACATGTTGAAGGCCTAAAAGTCGTCGCATTTGACGTACAGCGTTGTCGTGCAAAGCTTGACGCAATTGAGAAAGAGACTGGCCTAGCTATCGGTGCGATTAAAGACATCAACCGTCGTATGTCAATCGGTGAAGCGAAAGCTCGTCGCGCTAAGAAAGAGATGGTTGAAGCCAACCTACGTCTCGTAATTTCTATCGCTAAGAAATACACCAACCGTGGTCTACAGTTCTTGGATCTTATTCAAGAAGGTAATATCGGTTTGATGAAAGCGGTTGATAAGTTTGAATACCGCCGTGGTTATAAGTTCTCGACTTATGCAACATGGTGGATCCGTCAGGCAATTACTCGTTCAATTGCTGACCAAGCTAGAACTATCCGTATTCCAGTACATATGATTGAGACGATCAACAAGCTAAACCGTATCTCTCGTCAAATGCTACAAGAGATGGGTCGTGAACCTTCTCCAGAAGAGCTTGCTGAGCGCATGTTAATGCCTGAAGACAAGATCCGTAAGGTACTTAAGATTGCTAAAGAGCCTATCTCCATGGAAACACCTATTGGTGATGATGAAGATTCGCACTTAGGTGACTTTATCGAGGATACCACCCTCGAGTTGCCGTTGGACTCTGCGACAGGCGAAAGCTTACGTAATGCAACACACGAAGTACTTGCAGGCCTAACGGCTCGTGAAGCTAAAGTACTGCGTATGCGTTTCGGTATCGACATGAACACTGACCACACGTTAGAAGAAGTGGGCAAGCAGTTCGATGTAACCCGTGAGCGTATTCGTCAGATTGAAGCGAAAGCGCTACGTAAGTTGCGTCACCCTTCTCGTTCAGAGATTTTGAAGTCATTCCTAGACGAATAGTCTCAAGGATAAGAGGCGAATAGTCTTACACTAAAGACTAATCATCTTAAGATAGATTCTACCTCTGTTTAAAAAGCTGCCTATGGGCAGCTTTTTTTGTATAAATTCAACTAAGCTGGCTTGAGATTGATTAACAGATAAGCAGTTGAATCGATAGACGTGCATTATGCGTAAAACTCAGGTGACAATCGCTTTTAAACCTCGTATACTTTCCTCGCTTTCGATAGTGACGACTATCTTAAGTCGGCCCCTTAGCTCAGTTGGTTAGAGCATACGACTCATAATCGTCAGGTCCTGTGTTCGAGTCACAGAGGGGCCACCAATTAAAACGAAAAAGCCTACCTTGTGTAGGCTTTTTTGTGTCTGAAATTCAATACCGGCTACAGTCCTTATTTTTGAATTTAGGGTCCATCGCGCCGATATTACACATTATGCCTAAACAATTTCAAAGCATGTCGAGAAGTGATAGCGTTCAGGTCGCTAATGGCATCGGCATTAACGACATTTCCACCGTCCGTAGTACTCTTCATTAAATAGCTGGACTCGTTATTCGAATTCAATATTTGTGCTAAATTTAAGATCCATGACCCAAAGCCAAATAGAGCTCATTTCACCGTTATAAACTCACGTAGTTCAAGTTATGCAGGCTAAACAACCTTGATAGGCCGTTCAAACGTTTTCAGCCCTAAGCTTCAAGTCAATAAACCCAGAGCCAGCTTTCACTTATGTCATCATTATCGATTCAGA
>NZ_PJBM01000151.1:0-13232 GCF_002836075.1 Shewanella sp. GutDb-MelDb
GATCACACCCACCGCAGCAGGCAGTGTCACGGTCGATGTGGCAGCTAATGCCGCTATCGATGGTGCCAGTAATGGCAATACTGCAGCGGCGCAGTTCACCGCCACCTATGATGCCAGCCAGCCAAGCCTCACTATTAGTGGTGCTTCGGGTTATATCAACGCAGAGTTTACTGCGAGCTTCACTTTCAGTGAATCTGTCACTGGTTTTGATGCTACTGATATTGCGCTGAGCAATGCAACAATTTCAAGCTTTACTGGAAGTGGTAAAACGTATTCAGCGCTTATCACACCCACTGCAGCAGGCAGTGTCACGGTCGATGTGGCAGCTAATGCCGCTATCGATGGTGCCAGTAACGGCAATACCGCAGCGGTACAATTAACGGCAACGTATGATGCCAGTCAACCAAGTGTCACGATTAGTGGCGCTTCGGGTTATATCAATGCCGCCTTTACCGCAACTTTCACTTTCAGTGACTCGGTCACTGGTTTTGATGCTATCGATATCGCTGCCAGCAATGCTGGCGTGTCAAACTTCAGTGGTTCGGGTAAAGCTTATAGCGCGCTGATCACACCAAGTGCAGCAGGCAGTGTCACAGTCGATGTGGCAGCTAATATAGCCGTCGATTCAGCCAGTAATGGCAATACCGCAGCTCTGCAGTTAACCGCCACTTATGATGCCAGCCAGCCAAGCCTCACTATTAGTGGTGCTTCGGGTTATATCAATGCGGCGTTTATCGCGACCTTTAGCTTTAGCGAGGACGTTGAAGATTTTGATATTACCGATATTGAACTTACCAATGCGACATTGTCTCAGTGGAGTGCTGAGCGATTAAACTTTACCGTTCTAGTGACTCCGATAGAGCAAGGTGAGGTGTCATTGCAAGTCAAAGAGAGTGTTGCAACAGATAAGAGCGGTAGAACCAATTTAGCCTCAGATATTTTTAAAGTTAATTTTGATAGTGTTCAACCTGAAGTGACATTAGCAATACTTGAAATGGAGGTGCGTGAAGAGTTTGCTTTAGAGCTGCACTTTAGTGAGCCAGTTACAGGGTTGACACTAGAGGACCTACAAGTAGAAAACGGTACGGCAGTGAGTTTGACGGGTGATGAACAGGAATATGTACTGAAAGGCTCTGTACTGACTGTTGGTCGTGATGTACTGGTCCAGTTACCTGCTGATGCTGTTCAAGATAGTGCAGAGAACGGCAATCTGGCATCAACTAACTTTGCCTACGCAACCAACAGCCCTGGTAGTGTCCGTATTGACGGTTATCTGGTTGAAGAGCAAACGATAACTGCTGTGATTGACGACATTGATGGAACGACAGCAACAGAACATAGCTATCAATGGTTTAGACATTCAGATGAACAGACATCATTGATAGGCACCGATGATGATTTCTATGTGTTATCGATTGAAGATGTTGGTAGTAGCCTATCTGTCGAGGCTAATTATGTTGATGATGCCGGTAGGGCTGAAATTGTTATGTCAGAGGCATCCACAATAGTGCAAACGATACCTGAGTATGCATTGTCATTGATTAGTGAATATGCCGAGCTTGGCGGTGAAACCGTAGATCTCATTGCGCAAGTTTATATTGATGCAGGTGTAAGCAGTGTTTCACTAGAACAATTGAATGCAATCTTGGCATTGCTAAATAATGCAGTAGCACACTATGCAACAGCAGATATTGACGAAGTGGCTGAAGTCGAGGCACTGATTATGCTTATTATGCTTGGGCAAGATAGTGATGGTGACGGTATGCCTAACTTGGTGGAAACAGATGTCGATACCGATGGTGATGGAATCGATGATGCTAATGATGAGGATTCAGATAATGATGGTGTGAGTGATGGGGTTGAATTTTCGATTGTAATGGTACTTGAGCAAAGCAGTGCGAGTTCTGTATCGATAGCAAAAGTGCAGCAGTCCAGTACAAGGGCAGCAGAAAGTAATAGTGGAACATCTGATAGCGATCAAGATGGTATTGTTGATTTCTTCGATGCGGATGTCGATGGCGATAATGTCATTGATCAAGGGCGAGTGGATATTAACTTTGATGGCGTCGATGACGGGTTAAACTCACTTGATGCTGTCATTAAAAAGTTGGCTAAGTTGGATATGGACATAGACTTAAGCCCAAATCATCTTGATCTGGACTCTGATAATGATGGTGTTGCAGACGTATTAGAAGCAGGGCTAGAAGATGCTGACAGTGATGGTTTCAATGACTATTCTGATCAGCTGATAAAAACAATAGGCGAGCTGATTGATACTAATAGCGATAGTCATCCGGATCTATTGCAGTTGAGTAGCGACGGTGAGCAATTTGATTTAATTAATGCGGGTTTGCCGGAATCATTAGATACAAATCAAGATGGTATCCTTGATGACACCATCGATATGGATAACGATGGCTTAGTGGATGTGATTGATGGCGCCGTTGGGGCATTTGGTAGCTTACCGGATCTCGATGGCGATGGTTACGCAAACCATGCTGATGATGATGATGACGGAGATGGAATCCCTGATATTGAAGAGAATCCACAACAGCAGTACTTCACTGGGTTTGATGCTGATGCTGACGGGATTGACGATGGGGTAGATTATGATGTCAACGGTGTTATTTCAGGCACTGATAATGATGGTAATGGAGTCAGGGATGATAGAGAAATGTTAGATACTGATAATGATGGCTTGGCCGATCATTTAGATATTGACTCAGATGGCGACGGTATCAAGGATACTAATGATCTGGCTAATAATAATGGGATCGATGGTAAAACAATTACCGGTGGTGGTTCTATGGGGTACTTGGGTCTTATGGTACTTGTTCTGCTTGCGATGCTACGTCAACGAAAAGTATATGTTTTAAAAATAGTGCCGATTTTTGTGCTTATTACAATGGGTGTGGCTTTACCTGCCCAGGCTGAGTACTCGATAGGTGCTGGGCTTGGGGCTGTTAATCTTGAACCTACATTTTACACTGAGATAGACAAAGATAATGATTACGACTTCTCTTACAATCTTGAGCTTGGCTATGGTTTTTCCAAAAACTGGTGGCTTAAATTAAGAGGTGTCGATCTTGGCCAAGTGGATTTGAGTCAAAATAGGCGTGTTAGTGCTGAGATTGATTATAAAGGTGTAGCGCTATTTGCTCAGTACCAGATGCCTATCTTTACTGACTCAGGCTTTGAAATTTATGGTTTGGCTGGAGTTAGCTGGTTAGAGACTAAAAGTAGTGGGCCGATCAATATTGATGATAATAGTGATCAGCAGTTTGCTGCCGGTGCTGGGCTATATTATGGATTTAATCAAGATAATGGTTTGGCACTTGAATGGGTATCTTACGCTGAAGATGTATGGGTAATAGGACTGCAATATACTAGCCGCTTTGGCGGCTAACTTCTCGTTAATGAGATGATTGTGTAGGTGCTTATTTGTACGTATAGCGAGTCACTTAGATAACGGATATAAAAAAGCGGTTGTTTGCTACATGAGCAATACAACCGCTTTTTTGATTTTTTTTAGATTTAGTTAGCGATTTTTAGATCGGCTTTTTCTGTGATTAAGTTCATATCAAAATCAAACTCATCAACACGGATAGCACGTTCACGCTTCAAGTTATAGTCTTGCAGCTGCTTGTGCTCGCTGTCATTAATCACCTTAGCGGTTAACGCTGCATCAAGTGTTAACGAGAACTTGATACCAGGCTTAAAGGTACGTGCTCTAATGGCTTTCTTTACCTTAGCTAACATTGGCAAACATTCCATCTTAGCCAGATAGGCTTGTTCATTGATGTAGTTACCGTCGCCCGCAACAGGTTTAACCAAGTGGGTTAGGTTTTTCTTAAACGCTGTATTTAGCTGTGCTTGTTCAGCAAGTTCGCGCACTAAGTTATCGTTTATTTTCTGCATCTTAGGTGAATAAGTTACAGTGATCAGGCGCATAAACTTACGTGTCGATGATGATGGGAAGTTGTCCAAAAAGTCCAATAGCGCTTTTTCGGCTTGGCATAGTGACCAGCGAGTGGCGTAGTGGAAGTATGGCGCCGCTTCAGCACGCTGCTCTGCAGGTAGCTTTTGCTCGTAATAACGGATAGAAGCCATTGCAGCATAAAGATAGCTCATTACATCGCCTAAACGGGCTGACAGCATCTCTGCTTGCTTTAACTTTCCGCCAAGCACCAGTAGTGAAAAGTCTGCATAAACGGCGAGTTTTGACGCCAGTTTATGAACAGATTGCTCATAGGGTTTAACTTCTGCAAGTTGAGAACTCGCGCCAGCAGTGAAAGGCAGTAAACCTAATTTGAATGCACGTAGGCTGTTGCCAACACTGTAACCAACGGTTTTGCGTAAAATACTGTTGAACTCTTTATCTGCATGCTTTTCGTTTGAGTGAATAGACTCAACCATGCTTTGCAAATAAGGATGACAACGCATAACGCCTTGACCGAAAATCATCAGGTTACGGGTAAGAATGTTGGCGCCTTCCACGGTAATGGCAATTGGCTGGGCGATATAACCAGAAGCCAATGTATTTTGTGGGCCATTTTGAATCGCTTTACCGGCTTGAATATCCATTGCTGAATCAAGTACGTCGCGGCCAAGCTCTGTCATGTGATATTTTGCAATTGCAGTCACAACCGATGGCTTCAGGCCTAAACCTAATCCTTCGGTGGTTAATACTCGCATTGATTCTAGTAAGTAAGTCTTGCCAGCAATGTCAGCAAGCTTTTCTTGAATACCTTCAAATTTACCAATCGATAAACCAAATTGCTCACGCACTGCTGCGTACTCAGTCGATGATTTAAATGAGCACTGGCCAACAGAGACACCCAGTGCAGGCAGTGAAATACCGCGACCAGCACCTAGACATGCTACGAGCATTGCCCAGCCGCGACCGATATTTTTCTGGCCACCAATGATGAAATCCATTGGGATAAAGACATTTTCGCCACGCGTAGTACCGTTGTAGAAACTCATCCCCATTGGGTCATGACGATTACCTAGTTGCACACCTGGGTGAGACTTAGGGATTAAGGCACAGGTAATACCAAGGTTTTCTTTACCGCCGAGTATTCCGTTTGGATCTTCGACTTTAAAGGCGAGGCCTAACACACTCGCGATAGGGGCTAGCGTGATATAGCGCTTGTCCCATGTAACACTCAAACCGAGTACTTGCTCGCCATCATATTCACCCATAGTCACAGTGCCGACATCTGGAATACCGCCAGCGTCTGAGCCCGCTTCTGGGCTCGTTAGGGCAAAACATGGGATCTCTTGGCCTTTAGCAAGGCGGGGTAACCAATAATCTTGTTGTTGTGATGTACCGTAATGCATCAACAATTCGCCAGGGCCTAATGAGTTAGGCACCATAACGGTAACGGCTACGGCCGAGCTTTTAGCAGCAATGGTGCCAACAATGGTTGAGTTGGCATAAGGACTAAATTCAAGACCACCAAATGATTTTGGGATAATAAGAGAGAAAAATTTATTCTCTTTTAAAAAGTTAAGAATATTTTCTGGTAGATGTTTACTGCGCTGAATTTCAAAGTCGTCGACCATTTCAATTAAGGTCTGCACTGGGCCATCGAGAAAGGCTTGCTCATCAGCGGATAGTGTTGCAACCGGAATGTCACGTAGCGCAGCAAAATCAGGAACACCTTGATAGATAGAACCCTCTAGCCATACATCACCAGCGTCGAGTGCTTCTTGCTCAGTGGTAGAAATGCTTGGTAGTACTTTTTTTAGTTTAGTTCTTATGCTCATTTTGATGCTCATCTGACCAGAAGTATGAGTCACATTACGTCACAAAATGCGCCATAGATCAAATTTTCAAACGATAAATTTAAACACTTGTTTGGATTTTTATTTAAATAATAAAATTAACTATAAAAATTTCATAAGCTTACGCGTGTACGCTGGAATTAAATTATTTTCATAGTGATATGAATTAATTGATTTAAATCAATATTATTTGATGATTAGTGATCGTTTCCTGGCAGGAAAGGGTATAACAATATTGCCAATTAAGTCTGTGATGAGACATTTTTATCAAGGGAGGTGATGAGTGTTGTGCTGAGTTTTACAACATGGAATGGGTTTAATTAGCTTAAATTATTAACCGTCAAAGTTGATGTTGAGTTGGAAATAACAAATTGAATGAGTGCTATATCCGCAACAGTAAACGGGGGATATCAAAGTGTCGATTATGTCATTTTCTGCTGGAAAGTAGCGATGATGAATCACCGCGAGCTGCTACTAACGCGATAATCTGTTCGTTAGCAGCTTAATCATATCAGTCATAGTCATTGAGTGTTTTTGAGGGAATGGTGGGGTCTGTGTATGACTCAAGACTCGTTATCTTCACTGGTTATCGGTACTTGCGGTATTGTCGGTCGTGATCTCTACAAGGGTTTCGTTGTTAAGGCTATTGGCAATAAAGCAATTGGCATGAGATTTCTCATGGATTTTTTCAATGACCTCATCACTGACTTCAGTGCCTGCAGCAAATACGATTTTGGGGTTTAGCGTCATTTTATTTACAAATAACTTCCCCTGTGCATTTTTACCTAACTCAGCTTTAGCGTGGTCACTATAAGAGACAACAGCCAAACGTTTTAAGTGAGCAATCGTTAAAAACGTCAACATATGGCAGGAAGATAATGCCGCCAGTAGACTCTCTTCAGGATTAATAAATTGGCTATTACCACTGTACTCAGGTGCTGATGATGCATTAACTTGTTGGCCACTACCAAAGTTAATTGTATGGTCACGGCAAAATGCAGTTGGCTCGTTTACAGCAGCTTCGCTGCTCCAGTTTAAGTGTATATTAAAGCTCATACTTATTGCTCGCTTATAAAAAATGAAAATAATGCTGCGTTCTTGTTGGGTCAATAAGCATTATTGAAAGATGATGTTTTTTCTCGATTAAGCTTCGGTATTGGCTCTTCTGCTAGAGCCTGGGCCATAGCCGAAATAGCGTTTAAATGCTTTAGCAAAAGTGATATCACTTTGATAACCCACATCAAGCGCTGTTTTATACACACTGTCCCCAGCGCGTAGTTGTTTTTGTGCTTGTGATAAACGTAAACGAGTGATGTACTCTATCGGTGTCATATCGAGATAGGCTTTGAAATAGCTGGCAAAGCTGGCTCGTGAGTAACCACCCAGTTCGGCTAAGGTATTTACACTCCATGATTGACACAAGTCTTGGCTAATAGCATTGAGTACTTTACTCATTTTTGGATCTTGTAGTGCTTTAAATAAGCCAATATTACTATGTTCATCATTCGATAACTTCCGTAATAAACTTAGAAAGAATACCTCACTAAGACGAGACAAAATCACATCATTAGCGAGTGAACCTAGCTTGGCTTCTTCAATTAAACTCTGCGTAATTCCAGTGAGTGCACCGCTTTGTTCCTGTTTACGGATCACCATACATGCGGGTAGCTGGCAAATAAGCGGGTGATTTTTGTCTTCACTAAAATCAAAATAACCACAGATTAACCCCGTCGAATCTGATGGCTCATCAACCATAGGATATGCCACAAAACGGCTAATGGTTGCAGCGGCCTGCTCACTATTACTGCTGCTGATAATGTGCGGTGCATCATGGGGAAATACCACTAAGTCACCAGCGGTAAGCTCTAGCGCTTTAATATCACCGCAATAGAGAAATGCTTGCCCTTGACTGACCAAATGAAAACTCGCCAGACCGCTTCCTGAGGTGTCAGTACTCCATGTTTTACACAGTAACGAACGATGAAATATCGTGGCGTGAAGATGAAAATTTGAAAGTAAGTTATTAATGTTAAACATGGTTCCCCATCTATTGTGGCAATTCATCTTGTTATTTGGTGCTGTTAACTCACCCACTAACGAATGACTGTTCCATTGATACAGACGTTAGCACTATGCCAGAAGACCTTAATGATAAGATTAGACGATGAGACATAAAGCGCAGACGCTAAGGCATACAAAGCTGACGTTAATTTACCTATTCTGTTAGTTCAAACACATCATTAAGGAATATAAAATGAATAAGTTCATCACTCAGATAATGCTAATGACGGCACTCGTGTTTAGCTTTGCAACTTCTGCCGCAACTCCGACTCAAAATGCAGATGGGGTTGTCGAGATCTATCTCGACCAGCATGGCGGCTATTTCAGTGCTAAAGATACACTCGCGTCACTAAAGCCCGGAAAGTATCAATTTATTATCACCAATAAGGCTGGCAAGCTGGTGGGTTTTCAACTGCAAAACTTCACCACTCATGAAGCGTTAGATATGTTTCCAATTGAACCAGGAAAAACGCTTCGTAGCGACGTGGTTGAAGTCAGCGCTGAAGGTGTTCGATTTAGATGTCCAATTAACCCAACGCCATGGTATGACATGGATAGTATTAAAGCGGGCTAACCCTTAAATGATTAGCAGCTATTAAGCTCACAAAGTCGGTAATATAGAGAAGACCGATTAAGAGTAGATTAAATTTCTAGGTTATTGATAGACTGTTTAAATCTGTATTGCTTGTCATATTGTCCAGCTTAAATTATAGATAGCAAAAAAGCCGCTTAATGCGGCTTCTTTGCTATCTATAAATAAAATGTTAGCTGTAAACGTTAATACTTTGCGATGTTTCTACATAGGTCTGCATAACCGCTGCTTGCTGCTGTTGGGCTTTATTATTGACGACAGCGGCTCGTGCATCATCATTGTTTGATAGATAATAAGCTGACGCTGGGGTTAGATTGCTGCTGCCTGTAGCCACTCCTGCTATATCTGCATAAAACTGATACTGAGCTTTGGCCTTTCTATAGTCAACGTAGTCGTCAACTTTCTCACCTTCATTGGGTAACTTTGGTGTTACAGGTAATATTTCTGCTTCATTGGCGACTGAACTCGTTTTTTCAGCGGAACGACCTTGAGCGGCTAGCTCAATGGCACTGGCAGATAATGTCACTGTATCGCTTGATGCGACAGGGGAAATTGGTTGATCGCTGCTGGTATTGGCAAGTTGAGAATGACTGTCCGCAGTACTTTGCTGTAGGTTTTGACTGTTTAGTGTTTTGGACTGAGCCGCAGTATTGGAGAGCGATTGTGAAACTTGCATAAAACCTCAATCATCAAAAACATGTCTTAATAGACAAGATTTTAAGCGATTAAAGCTGAATGTGAACTGAACCAGTTAGAAGATAGGCAATTTTTTGATCCCATAACAAGGCATTAGTTTAACTCGCGGTGAAACTTTAAGGCCGATTGTTCAGTGATTATGCGAACAGAGACGATGTGTTTAGGGCTCAAGAATTTGTCTTAGAGGTAAAACCCAGCCAATTATCTTGGCTGGGAGTATGGATCTTAAGCTGGCGGGGAAATTAGCGGATAACAAACAGTGTCGTGCTAAATATCGCGCTTAACGCCATAGCATAGGGCATAAATTTCGCGCGGTAACTCAGTGTCATAATCACTAGTAGCCCCGATGCGGCTAGTAAACCAAAATAGATGATGCTGCCATAAGCAACACCTTGGTCAAGAGTACAACCCCAATAAGTGAGCGCCAGTCCAAGCCAACCTGTGATAGACAATCTGCGGCTTTGCTTATCGCTTGGTGCTTTGCCTAAGACTTCTCGATGGTGAGAGAACATGGCTAACGCTAATAAGCCAAATGCGATGTAACTAAATCCCAATAAACTTAACATCATCTATTAAGCCTCTTTGCCTGTAGTGGCTGTTGTTTGTATTACAATAGGGTCTTTCAAACGAGTCGCTGCGCGGCGACCAGTAGGCAGTTTAAGTTGCTGACTCAAAAGCTTACGTCGAGCAAACAAAATGCTAACTCCTATCACTACGCACATGATGTCGAAACCCACTAAAGACCATTGTGCTTGGTTAATATTTCTTAGCAGATCACTATTTGAGGTCATTGCATTGAGCAGCGGGATCGCAATCAAGCTAGAGCCCGATAAGGCCAACACATAACGCCATACCGCTAATGTCCGCTTAAAGCAGGCGACTAAAGCAATTATAGTTAAGGCGATGAAAAAGCTATTAGCTTCCCATTGAGCACGGTTGATCATATCGATGGGTAACAGCCTGTTAGCATAGAAAAACACACTTGCTGCAAGCGGTAAACCTGCAATGAAAGTCAGGTTTAACCCTTCGACTAATCGCAGACCAAAACTGGCTTTCTCGCCTTGGTTTATCTGTTTATGCTGTTTTTGGCGAATTTTATTTGCCCAAAGCAGTGTCCCAGTCGCAATCATTGCGCAGCCCATCACACCACAGATGAAGAAAAAGAAACGTAATACAGGCCCTGAAAAACGTCCGGTATGCAGCGCTATTAAAGTGTCATGGGTATTTTGAGCGGCAGAATCAGGTTCAATCCCTTTATTCAAAAGAGTACCATCTACCGCGTTAAATATTGTGGCGACTCTTCTGTCGGTCACCGTCTCACCGGTATCTTTATAGACGCTGACTCGACTGTTTTTATCACCGGGGTTCGTCACAACAATCTGTCTAATAGGCTTGTTGTCAAATAACTGATTAATTTGCGGTAGTAGGGTGGTTAACTGAATAGTTTTTGCGGATTCGCCCAGTGGTATTACTTGTGCAGGACGGTTTTTTAACTCCTGACGAAAAGCCTTAGTATCACCGTCGTAAGCTGTGATAGCCGCCCAAGGCATGTACATTGCCATAAGCGTCACTAGCCCGGTATAAGTGATCATTAAGTGATAAGGCAGTGCGAGTACAGAACTGACATTATGAGCATCGAGCCAAGAGCGACTGCCTTTGTTACGTCTAAAGCTAAAGAAGTCTTTGAAGATCCGTTTATGAATGACAATGCCGCTGATTAACGCAATCAGCATAAACATGCTACAAAACCCGACAATCCAGCGAGCAATTTTTGCTGGCATGTAATGCAGATCAAAATGCAATCGATAGAAAAAGTTGCCGCCTTTTGACTGACGAACATCGGTTATGACTTCATCTTGTCCTTGCATCACCACATGTTCAATGAATTTGCCGCGACGCTGTCCCGCTTCAGGCTGAGTCTGCCAACTGTAACTTAGGTAAGGTTTACGATCTGTCGGAAAGCTGATGCGCCAATCGCGAGCATTGTTCGCGTGCTGACTGAGATAGCTTTGTGCCTTACTCAGCTCAGACTGAACTTTGCTGGCATTATAATCTTGAATCACGTTTTGGTGCAGCTCAGGCTTAGTCCACAGGCTAATATCATGTCGATAATAGCTCATCGTACCCGCGAAAAATATTAGCAATAGCACCCAACATACAAGCAAGCCAACCCAAGTATGTAGCCAAGTCATGCTGCGGAAAAAATTCTCTTTCATTGTTAGCTTACCAGTAAAATAATCAGATAGAAAAGGCTGCTCAACCCGAGTAGATCTCGCCATGCTAATAGGTGATGCTTAACGCTAAAAACCCAAATGATTGCAGCAGCATAAACAGCAAATGACAGCATCATAGCGGTTAATGCGCTCTGAACTGCTACCAATGGAATGATAATGGCAAATAGCCCACATGCAGTTGCAGCGACGAGGTAACCACCGAATATAGCGGCTAGAGCACGCGAAGTAATATTGAATAGCTGCAAGCTAATCAAATGCTTGAAATTAGAGTTAACTGAGATCACTGAGACAGACACCTAAATGTTAGGCGTCATTAACGGTGCGCCTAATCTTCATAAAATAGGGCTGTATTTTACATTAATAAACTTAATTGATAACTATTTTTATTCGTATTTAACTGTAAAGGTGACAATCTTGGGATATGTGTCGCAAAAAATGCTGCATCATCTGCCTATAGCTAACCATCAAATTTCATTGTGAAAGACTATTTACGATAAAAATTAAGTGATTATAGTGAGTGATGCCACCTTACCTCCGTAGTCAATATATCGGTGACAATAAGTGTAAAGTTGCCACAGGAGTGTGGTCTACGATCGACTTAGCGGTGACGGAAAATAAAGAGGATGTGGCGCCTGATATGGTACAAACTCTCGCCTCAAAGGCGCTGATTTACGCTATTGCGCCCAGATCCTAAAGCACCAGTGTTTAATGTGAACAAGGTAAAATAATGCGCAGATGTCGCGCTAAGTGATTGATGTCATAACAACCAGAAAATATATTTTAATTTTTTTGCTAAAAGCGTGATAAAAACCCAGCTAAAGCTGGTTTTTTTGTCTAAATTTGTAGAAGGTAATCAAGTACGCGATTTATTGCTTTTTGGCGCGCGAGTCACTTATTACCCAGTTAGTATATGTTTTAACCATAGCTAGATGACGAATTTATTAAAAACTGAAAATATTATTTTTTTGACTTTACTGATGGATACTGGGCTACAGCGGTTTATGTGTTTTTTATGAGCAATTAATTAGATAAATTTTTATTAATAAAGCTTGTAATTTAAAGCGCTAACCCCAAGTGTATTAGGTAGAAGTCATTGTAAAAAGGAAAACCTATGAAAATAAATCTTTCTGGTCACCACGTTGATGTTACTGATGTTGTTAAGCAGCATGTCCAAGAGAAGTTTTCGAAGATAGAGAGTCATTTTCCAACCCTGATCGCACTCGATATTATTATTTCTAAAGAGCATAGCGAATTCCAGGTTGAAATTAGAACCAATTATGAGGGAAGTCGAATATCATCGTCGGGTAGCGATACCATTATGTACCCAGCGATAACCAGCGCAGCTAGAAAACTCGATGCGGCACTAAAGCATCGTAAAGGCCAACTAAAGGCTGATCTACATTCAAAGCCTGTTGTTACTACTCCTGAGATTGCTCATGAAAAAGTTCAAGAGATGAACTTAACGTAACTTAGCCGATTTAAAGTATAACGCCCCCGCTGCTAAAAATGATTAGCGCGGGGGCTTTTTTATGTCTTACACTTTTGATTAAAAACTGAAAAAAACGACATAAGATAGGGTGTTGCTTAGTTGCAAAAATGCCTAAGCAGCGCTATGTCTAATCGGTTTCTGATTTTGAAAAAGCAGTATCATTTTCTTTTGGCGGTGGGGTCCAGCCTCGCTCCATTCTCGAAAAGCTACGGTAGCGCTCATCTTTCATCGCAGCGCTTAATGTCTCTTCCAATTGAATAAACATGTCTCGGTAATGGACTAGGTGTTTATCATCACCAGTGACCTGCTTCCATGATTCGTAAAGGGTGTCTTTGTGGGCCATTTCAGTTTCAAAAAATATCGCGCGTTG
>NZ_PJBM01000152.1:0-13185 GCF_002836075.1 Shewanella sp. GutDb-MelDb
TTAACTCTTGTTAGTTCAACATCTTTAGCTGCAACCATCTCTTTTCCAAGCTATTTGGCTGTACAAGCTGTTGATGGAAAAAAAATGGCCAACTCCCACCGAGTGACGGTACAACCAGGTCAGCACTTAATTGAACTTAAATTAATTGAAGATTTTTCAGCGGGAGCAGATGACAATAATTTTGTTAAATCTGCACCTCTATATTGGAGTGTAAACCTCAAAAAAGATGAAAATGTTCAAGTGAGTACAAGTGAAATATTGTCAATATCAGAAGCTGAAGACTTCATCTCCACGCCAGTGATCACTCTCAATAGTGCAAGTATTAAAAATGAGTCTGTTAGTTTAGTTAATCATGAACAGCTGATGTCCATTATTTTGAAGCAGCACAGTAAAATGATGATGCATAAGTAATATTTTTTACTTCATAGGGCATCATTCGGTGCCCTAAAATTTTAATAAAATCCACTTGATCTGTGTCTAAGACATAGGTCTATAGTCTATGTATTAGCAGTAAAAGCCTTACTCTCGGAGGTTTTATGCGAGTTAATCAACTAGCCAAAAATCTTAACATTACCAGCGATACAGTTCGATTCTATACGCGTATCGGTTTACTTACGCCAGATAAGTCACAGACTAATGGCTACAATAATTACCGAAACAAAGATATGTTTCGAATGCAATTTATTTTAAGCGCGCGTAATTTGGGCTTTACTGTCGCAGATATCAAAGTGATCTTCTCAAAAACGGATCACGGTGAAAGTGCCTGTCAGCTGGTTAGGCAGATGATCCAGAAAAAGCTTGAAGATACCGAAAAGCAATTCGAAGAGATGGTTAAACTCAGGGCTAAACTTTCCAAAGCTGTGATTGGTCAAATAAACCCGATCTGGCACCCACTGGGAATATGATTTGTCATTTAATCGAAGGAACATCTAAAGCAACGGATGAGAAAAACAATGCTGTTGCTGAAGAACGGAAGGAGTCTACGTGATGAGTAAAACATTCACAATCCAACTCAACATTATCGGCGCTGGCTGTGCCAGTTGTGTCGGCAAAATTGAAGCTGCTATTAAAGGCGTAATAGGTGTAGATTCTGCTGAAATGAACTTTGCAGACCGTACTGTACAGGTCAATGGTTCGGCCTCTGTTGAACGAATTATCTCAGCAGTTGAATCTGCCGGTTATAACGCCACAGCGATGCAGGCCGCAACCTCTGAAGAAGCAATGAATGAGAAAGAACAAGCAGACCTGGCTTACTACCACAGTTTATTACGCCACACACTCATTGCGCTTTCTATGGGTGTGCCGTTAATGGTTTATGGCTTATTTATTGGTGAAATGACGGTTTCCACCCCCTCTGAGCAAATTACCTGGGGTTTAGTGGGCTTGATTACTCTCGCCATTATGCTGGTATCAGGTAAACATTTTTATATCGGTGCCTGGAAGTCATTTTTAAATCACAACGCTAATATGGATACCTTGATAGCGCTTGGTACAGGTACCGCCTGGCTGTACTCAATGACAGTGGTCTCCTTGCCAGATTTATTACCCAATATGGCGCGGCACGTTTATTTTGAAGCAACAGCTATGATAATAGGTTTAATCAATCTTGGGCTGGCTTTAGAAGTCAAAGCGCGTGGTAAAACCTCTGAAGCCATCAAGCGATTGATTGGCTTACAAGCTAAAACAGCTCGGGTTATTCGTGATGGTAAACAACTCGATATCGATATTGCCCAAGTGCTATTAAACGATAAGGTGAAAGTCCGCCCTGGTGAAAAAATCCCTGTAGATGGGATTGTAATTGAAGGCAAAAGCACGGTCGATGAATCTATGTTAACCGGTGAACCTATGCCGATTGAAAAAACGATCAATGATGAGGTCGTCAGTGGTACCTTAAATAAGTCTGGCTCCATCACTTTTATGGCTACCCATGTTGGCAAAGATACTGCGCTGGCGCGGATCATCAATATGGTTAAGCGAGCGCAAAACTCTAAGCCCCCCATTGGCCGATTAGCCGATGTCATTTCGGCCTACTTTGTCCCTTCAATCATGATTATTGCCATAATCAGCGCCATGGTATGGTTCAATTTTGGTCCCGAACCTTCGATGGTGTTTGCCATGGTGTCGGCAACCGCAGTGCTGATTATCGCTTGCCCTTGTGCGTTAGGATTAGCAACACCTATGTCGGTGATGGTTGGTGTAGGAAAAGCCGCAGAGTCAGGGGTGCTTATTCGTAACGGTGAGGCGCTGCAAACCGCGTCTAAAATTACTGTAATGGTTTTAGATAAAACCGGCACAATTACTGAGGGATCACCAAAGGTGACAGATATTATTCTGGCCAATGGTGAAGCTGCTGATGAAAATAGCATATTACGTTTAGCTGCCAGTATAGAAAGTCATTCTGAGCATCCATTGGCGCAGGCTATTGTTGAAACGGCCACAAGCCGAGAGCTTGGGTTGCAAAAAGTTGATAACTTTAATGCGATCTCAGGTAAGGGGGTCGAAGCCGAGTTTGAAGGGCAACGATTACTTTTCGGTAATGAAAAACTCATGCGAGAAAGACAGATTGCCATCGACAAATATCAATCTAAGGTCCAAACCTTAGCCGGTGAAGCAAAAACGCCTATGTACTTTGCGATATCAGGCAAACTTGCCGCCATTATCGCCGTCGCAGACCCTATTAAACCTGATTCTATCGAAGCGATTGCTAGGCTTAAGCGCAATGGCATCAGGGTGATCATGTTAACTGGTGATAATAAAGCCACTGCGGCAGCTGTAGCGGCTAAGGTGGGCATTGAAGACTTTTTTGCCGAGGTTTTGCCTGACGATAAAGCAAATAAAGTGGCTGATTTGCAGATGGACGATGAAATAGTGGGCATGACGGGGGACGGTATTAATGATGCACCGGCTTTGGCCTTGGCCAATGTGGGGTTTGCCATAGGAACCGGTACAGATGTGGCAATTGAAAGTGCAGATATCACCTTAATGCGAGGTTCTCTCCATGGTCTAGCCGATGCGATTGCGGTGAGTAAGGCAACCCTTACCAACATTAAGCAGAATCTGCTTGGGGCTTTCATCTATAACGTGGCTGGTATTCCCCTTGCTGCTGGTGTTTTGTATCCGTTATTCGGTTTGTTGTTAAATCCGGTAATTGCAGGGGCTGCCATGGCATTCTCTTCTCTAACTGTTGTAAGCAATGCCAATCGCCTACGTTTGTTTAAAGCTAAAGAGCATTAGGGACATATTATGTTATTTATCAACTCTTTCTGTTTCGCATTAATAGGATTTATTATTTGGTGGTTCTGGCTGTATAAACCTAAGGAAGCGATAACCAATGATGAAGCCACAGCTATCATTGTAAAAGACGGGGTTTATACGCCCTCGAGGATTAAAGTCGCGGCAGACACTCCAACGACACTGACATTCCTACGTCAGGATAAATCAGGATGTTCAGCAAGTTTGTTGATCCCGGATTTCGAAATTAGCCAAGAGTTAACTTTAGATAAACCAACCCATATAGATATTCCGGCAATACCAAAGGGGGAATATGAGTTCCACTGTCAAATGCAAATGTATAAAGGTGTACTAATTGTTGAATGAGGCAAGGAATCGATTAGAAAATTAATTTCCTGGAGGATGTTATGAACAAAAAGCAACCTAAGTTTTGGTCTTCACCAAAGGGGTGGGCCGCACTGTTATTAATTGCTTTTACTACATACTTCCTATTGTTAGAGCATCGTGAGCATATTTTTTCGTTGCTGCCCTTGGTGATTTTATTGCTCTGTCCATTAATACACTTATTTATGCACAAAAATCATGGGCATGGAGCACATAATCAGGACGAAGAGAGTAAAAGACAAGATGCTGTGGATGACTCTTTTAAGGCGAAATCGACTAAGAATAAAGCGTATAAAGATGGATATATACAAGGACTAGAGTAGGGAAAAAATATAAGTAGCGTATCGTTATCAATTATTTTTATTAATTTCATAGGAGGAGCATATGAACATTAATGCAAACAAATTTGCCATTGCCGTAGGGAGTGCTTTTTTGATTGTTTGGGTGATCTGTTCATTATTGGTGATGGTTATGCCGGTAAGTATGTCAAATATGACTGGACATATGCTGCACACACAATGGGAACCCATGGGATGGCATATTTCACTCATAGGTGTCCTATTCGGTGGTATTTTGTGGGCGGTCGTCTCTGGGGCAACCGCTTGGTTAGCCGCTAGAATCTATAATAGCCTATCTCATAACGAAACTTGAGTATATTAAGTTGTAAACAGGGAGGAGATGAATTGGCGGCGTGTCAGATATAAATAAACTCGTTTATTTGCATTAAATTTCAGGCGCTTACCATCACAAAGATACATCTTCTCTTTCGAGCAGATCGATCAATTTAAAGATGACTCATATAAAATACGTCACAAACGTTACATACTGTAATACATTCAAGCTTGCACTGTTTTAATGTTGAGATTAAACTAATGTTAGTTCATTCAATATTCACCTTCAGATTTGGTATTCGACGTGACTCTAAGTAAGAGAAACATGCTAGCTATTGTGATTCTCCTGTTGGCTTTTATCGGCCAAGCAGTTGCGGCTACCAAAGTTCCTTGCCAAATGAATATGCAGATCACCTCACCGTCCCACCTTATGCAGATGGACAGCGGTGCTCAATTGACTGATGGGGATATGGACGCTTCATGCGAACCCGGTGAATGTGACGACTGTGATTTAATCTGCACCTGTCCAATGAATGGATGCACCTCGATGGTATTAATAACTAACTTAACACCTTCTGATTCAGTAAAAGCTTCATCTATGCAAATTGCATCTAACATATATTCCACTAGAACCCCCTTTCCAACGACCAACTATCGTCCTCCGATAACCTGCTAATACAGGATTTAACTGTCTTTATTTAGACCGTTTTCCTCTTTTTATGTATTTTAGCGGGAGATTTCACTCCCAAATTATGATTTTTGATGTATCGACATCGGCTCTGATCTTATATCTAAGTGACTCAGTAAGAGGGCTTTTATCCGTAGAATCCGTATCGACAGTAGGCGTGTATTGAAGCAACTAATCCGATTGGTATTAGTTGTATTACTTCAATCTTTGAATCGCCGTCGTTTCTGGTTTAGCCCGAATAAATGCCTTACAACTAGTTCATTTAGATATATTCCCTGATCGGAGATCCCTAGGGGATATTATGCTTTCTTATAAAAAACTCACAATGCTGGTCGTTGTTATTAGTGTATCGATATTCGTTACAGCGTGTACCGATCCAACTGACGCCCCAGCTCAAACGACAAATTCTACTCAACAAGTTCAACCTCCGGTGTTAACCGTATATAAGAGTGCCTCATGTGCTTGCTGTGGTCTGTGGGCGACAAACATGGACACTAACGGCTTTAAAACTATCACGGTTAATCGAGACAATCTCACGGAATTTAAAGCCTCAAAAGGGGTCCCGCCCAGATACCAGGCCTGTCATACGGCTCTTTCCAGAGAGGGCTTTGTGTTTGAAGGACATGTCCCCGCAAAATTTATTAAGCAATTCCTCGAAGAGCAGCCAGAAGGCGCTATAGGGCTGAGTGTCCCCGGCATGCCAATGGGAAGTCCTGGCATGGAACAAGGGGATCAATTTATGCCTTATAAGGTGGTTTTACTGAAAGCGGATGGTTCTGTCAGCAACTATGCTGAAGTGAACTCGTTGAAGGAGCAATATCAATGACACGCATATCACTATATAAGGTTATACCATTGATTTTTACTACCGTTTTGCTTGTCAAATTTGGCATTCAGACCGTAAAAGGATCAGAGATTAAATCGATACACCACGATGGTTTAACACTCGACATGGCCGTTAAGTCGGCTCAGAGAAATGATCCCTGGCTAACGGGTAATAGGCATATTCAAGATGCCTACCAATCAAAAAGTATCGCTGCGGGAACCTTGCCGGATCCTAAGGTCAATATCGGCCTTGCAAATATGCCCATGGATACTTTTGATTTTGGTCAAGAAGGCATGACTCAATTTAAGGTGGGCGTATCACAGATGTTCCCTCGCGGGGAGAGTTTAGCGCTAAGACAACAGCAACTTGAGTTAATCGCAAGTCAGTACCCGTTTCAAAGAGAAGATCGTAAGGCCAAGGTGGCCGTTACGAGCGGACAGCTTTGGTTGGATGTGTACAAGGCTCAGGAGAGTATTGCCTTAATAGAGAGTAATCGAGGTCTTTTCGAACAGTTGTCTGATATCGCTCAGGCGAGTTATTCAACAGCCCTCGGAAAATCAAGACAGCAAGATATTGTCAGGGCGCAATTGGAGGTAACACGCATCGATGATCGTCTTAATGTGCTTGAACAGCAGTTTGACACTGGCATGCAGAGACTGTCTCAATGGACAAGTCACTATTTTGTTGGGGAGTTTTCCAATGACACTCAGCTCGATAACGGAAGTGAGGTAAAAATGGCGACCCCCCTACCCTCAATCAACCTACTTTATCCTGAACTGTATGTCGAACAACAGCTGCAACCGCAAACTTTGTTTGAGTATTTCTCCCATCACCCCTCTGTCGATGCTATCGAAAAAAGTATTCAGGCGAGTAGTAAAGGCATTGAGCTATCGAAACAGAAATTCAAACCTGAATGGGGAGTGAACGCGGGATATGGCTACAGAGCAGATGATCCTATGGGCAACGAACGTGCTGATCTTTTTACGATAGGAGTGAGCTTCGACCTTCCGCTTTTCACTTCTGATAAACAGGACAGAGAAGTTCAGGCCGCCGTATCCCAGACCGAATCGGTTAAAACTCGTAAGTGGCTTCGCCTTAGAGAGATGATGGCGGCATTCGGTTCCACAAAGGCGCAACTTTTAAGGCTAAAGCAACGTCAGAATCGCTATCGGACCGAACTCTTACCCCAAATGAAAGATCAATCCGATGCTTCCCTATCAGCTTATACCAGTGATGATGGTGATTTTGCCGAAGTGGTTCGTGCGTTAATCGCAGAATTAAACGCACAGCTCGATGATCTTAGTATCGATGTCGATATTCAAAAAACAAAACTTCAATTAAATTACTTTCTTATGACCACTCCCGACCAGATTATCTTGAGTGATAACAGCGCTATGGAAAGTGATGGAGATAAAAATGAGCAATAAGATTAACGCATTTGGTTTATTGGTTTTAGGTATAGCTTTAGGTGCTGTAGGCACATTATCTTATTTAAGTATGAGTGATCCTGTCGCAGACTATAAACATAAAGCAGCAGAGGCTCAAGATGAGCCTCTCTATTGGGTTGCCCCTATGGACCCTAATTACACGTCCGATAAACCTGGGAAGTCGCCAATGGGGATGGATTTGATCCCTGTTTACAAGAAAGAGCTGGGTGGAATAGATGCTGGACCCGGAACCATAATGATCTCACCCGAAGTGGTCAATAATCTGGGGGTTCGCACGGCCAAAGTTGAACGAGGCTTACTGCACACCAAAATCGAGACCGTGGGTTATGTGAAATATGATGAAGACCAACTGGTCCATGTCCACCCCAGAGTCGAAGGTTGGGTAGAGAAGCTCTATGTTAAAGCCGCTGGTGACCGGGTCACTGTGGGTCAACCCCTGTATGAGATCTACTCGCCGGCACTTGTCAACGCTCAGGAGGAGTATCTGCTTGCACTGGATCGAAACAATTCACGCTTAATCCTGGCATCACGTAATAGATTGAACGCCTTACAGCTACCCGACAATGCAATCACCGAATTAAAGAGAAGTAGAAAGGTTAAGCAAAACATCACCTTCTTTGCTCCCAAAGGTGGCGTCATCGATAATCTTAACATTCGTGAAGGATTTTTTGTTAAACCTGGCACCACCTTACTCTCAATCGGTAATTTAGATCAGGTATGGGTGGACGCTGAAATATTCGAGCGTCAATCCTCTCTGGTATCGACAGGTCAGGCGGTAAGCATGACGCTGGATTACCTGCCGGGTAAGAGCTGGCAGGGTAAGGTCGACTATGTTTACCCCACCTTAGATGTAAAGACCCGCACACTTAAAGTGAGGTTGCGCTTCGATAATACACAATGGGAGTTGAAACCCAACATGTTTGCTCAAGTGACCATTCATGCCAAGGGTGAAGAGGTGTTGCTGGCGCCTAAGGAAGCCATTATTCGTACTGGCAACTCGGATCGTGTGGTTCTGGCTCTGGGTGAAGGCCGTTATAAGTCGATCGCCGTGAAGGTCGGACGCTACGATGATCAGCTTGCCGAAATTATATCGGGCGTCTCTGCGGGTGACATTATAGTTTCATCAGCCCAGTTCTTGATTGATTCCGAATCAAGTAAGACTTCTGACTTCAAACGCATGAATAGCCAGGATGAAGATGAAAACCCGGTTCCCTCAACCGTATGGGTAGAGGCCAGCATCAATAGCCTGATGCCGGGACATCGTATGGTTAACTTGGATCATCAAGCTATCGCCGAGTGGGACTGGCCCGCGATGACCATGGACTTTACCGTTGCCGACTCAGTCGACTTTTCTGCATTACAGCCAGGGCTCACCCTGCATGTCGAGCTTAGCAAGTCTGCCGATGGCAATATCGAAGTAGTGACCGTACATATTCCTGATAGCGATGCATCACCAAGCGATGACTCAGATAATAGCGCCACCACTTCTGGTGTCGTTAACTCGGTCATGGCCGATCACAGGATGGTCAATATCAGTCGTGGCCCGATAGAAAAATGGAACCGCCCTGCGGCAGAAGTGAACTTTATGGTGAGTGAAACGGTGGACATGTCGGTATTTAATGTCGGAACCACGCTTCACTTCACCTTCGAGAACCGTGACGGTCAATTTTTCATCACCATCATCAAGCCCATGCAGATGTCTGACATCAGCGGTGAATAAAGGAGAGTAAAATGGTTGAATCCATTATTCAATGGTCGGTTAAGAATCGCTTTTTCGTGCTTTTAGGCGCGGCGTTCATAGTCGGTATAGGGCTGTTTTCATTAAAGAACACCCCTGTCGATGCCTTGCCCGATCTATCGGATGTACAGGTCATCATTAAAACGAGTTTTCCCGGCCAGGCCCCACAGGTGGTTGAAGATCAGGTAACATATCCGATGACGACGGCCATGTTGTCGGTACCTGGTGCCGTCACTGTGAGAGGGTACTCCTTCTTTGGTGACTCATACGTCTATGTCATCTTCGATGAAAAAACCGACCTCTATTGGGCGCGAAGCCGCGTGCTAGAGTATCTGAGTCAGGTTGCACCGTCGTTGCCGCCCAATGCCAAGCCTCAGCTCGGTCCGGATGCTACAGGAGTCGGCTGGGTCTACCTCTATGCCCTTATCGATAAAACAGGTCAGCATGACATCAGTGAATTACGTAGCCTCCAGGATTGGTTTCTAAAGTTCGAGCTCCAAACGGTGCCAGGCGTATCTGAAGTCACCGCCCTCGGCGGAATGGTGAAACAGTATCAGGTCAAAGTTGACCCCGACAAGTTACGTGCCTTTGGTATTCCACTTTCACTTATTCAAACGGCTATCAAACGGGGAAATAGCGAAATTGGTGCATCTGTGGTCGAGATGGCAGAAGCTGAATACATGGTTCGTGCCACTGGCTACCTACAGAGTGTGGAAGATATTGGCAATGTCCCACTGGGTGTGAATAACAATGGTACACCCTTATTGCTCAAAGATATCGCCGAAATAGGCTTAGGCCCGCAGATGCGACGAGGCGTAGCTGAACTCAATGGTGAAGGTGAAACTGTCGGCGGTATCATAGTGATGCGCTATGGTGAAAATGCACAGAAAACTATCGATGGTGTGAAGGCTAAACTGGAGCAGTTGAAGAAAGGATTACCTGAGGGAGTTGAGGTGGTCACTGTTTATGATCGCAGTGGTCTTATCGATCGCGCGGTGAAAAATCTGGGCTATAAATTACTCGAAGAATTTCTGGTCGTTGCTTTAGTTTGCATGGTGTTCCTATTTCATTTTCGCTCCTCACTGGTGGCTATCGTCAGCCTGCCTGTTGGTATACTTGCCGCCTTCTCAATCATGTATTTTCAGGGGCTTAACGCAAATATCATGTCACTTGGCGGCATAGCCATTGCCATTGGTGCCATGATTGATGGTGCGATTGTGATGATTGAAAACATGCATAAGCATATGGAACGAACCCCATTAACGGACGAGAATCGCTGGCAGATTGTCGCCGATTCCGCTAAGGAGGTAGGGCCTGCCCTGTTTTTCAGCTTGTTGATCATTACGGTCAGCTTCGTGCCGGTATTTACCCTCGAGGCGCAAGAGGGACGCATGTTTGCTCCGCTCGCGTTTACCAAGACCTATGCCATGGCCGTCTCGGCTGCATTGGCCATTACCTTAGTGCCAGTATTGATGGGGTATTTCATTCGAGGCAAGGTGATTGCGGAACATAAGAACCCGGTCAATCGCCTTCTCACGGCGGCCTACATGCCTGTGCTACGCAAAGTTCTCCAATTTCCCAAGTCGACCTTGATGCTGGCGCTAGTCGTACTGGGTATAGGTATATGGCCACTGGAACACATAGGTAGCGAGTTTATTCCGCCTTTGGATGAGGGGGATCTTATGTATATGCCTACCACCTACCCGGGGATCTCCATCGGTAAGGCGCGCGAGCTGCTACAGCAGACGGATAAGCTCATTTATACAGTTCCCGAAGTGCTGACGGTGTTCGGTAAAGTCGGACGAGCAGAGACGGCGACAGATCCGGCGCCCTTGACCATGATTGAAAGCTTTATTCAGCTTAAACCGAAGAGTGAATGGCGCGAAGGCGTGACCTTGGAAAGCCTAAAGAAAGAGCTTGATGCACTGGTGAAGCTGCCAGGTGTGACAAATGCATGGGTCATGCCGATTAAGACCCGTATCGACATGCTTGCAACAGGGATCAAGACCCCGGTAGGGATCAAGATTGCCGGTCCCAAACTGGGCGAGATTCAGGAGATCGGTAAGGATCTTGAGCGCATTCTTAAAGATGTGCCGGGTACGGCTTCAGTCTACTCGGAGCGTGTTGCTGGCGGGCGCTACATTAAGGTCGATATTCAGCGAGAGAAAGCAGCACGATATGGGCTGAATATCGCGGACGTTCAACAGGTTATTGCTACTGCAATTGGGGGGATGAATGTATCCCAAACCGTGGAAGGTCTGGAGCGTTATCCGATCAATCTGCGCTATCCGCAAGATTATCGGAGCTCGCCAGAGCAGTTGTCGATGCTTCCCATCATAACTCCTCAAGGCCTGCGGATCTCCCTTGCTGATGTGGCCAACATCGTGATTGAAGATGGTCCACCCGGCATTAAGAGTGAAAATGCGCGTCTTAACGGCTGGGCTTACATAGACATTGAAGGGATCGATATCGGTAGCTATGTGGTTGAAGCTCAAAGAGTGGTTGACGAACAACTGAAGCTACCGGCTGGTTATTCCATCGCTTGGTCCGGTCAGTATGAATATATGCAGCGCGCCAAGGCTAAGCTAACTTATGTGGTGCCATTAACCTTAGGGATCATCATTCTCTTGCTGTATATCAACTTTCGTAACTTAATCGAAGTTGGCATCATCATGGGAACGTTGCCATTCGCCATGGTGGGCAGTGTGTGGTTGATGTATTTGCAGGGCTTTAACTTTTCGGTGGCTGTAGGTGTCGGCTTTATTGCGCTTGCCGGAGTCGCGGTAGAGATCGGTGTCATCATGCTGGTCTACCTTAATCAGTCCTATGTGCAGATGATTAATGATTGTGAAAATAGTGGTTCCGTTCCCAGCGAGAGTGGATTGAGAGAAGCCGTACTGCAAGGGGCGGGTATGCGAGTCAGGCCCGTGATGATGACCGCAACCGCTATTATTGCTGGTTTATTACCTATCCTATATGGCACCGGAACAGGTTCGGAAGTGATGAGTCGTATTGCTGCTCCTATGGTTGGCGGAATGGTTAGCGCCGTTGCTTTGG
This sequence comes from Shewanella sp. GutDb-MelDb, assembly GCF_002836075.1. Lineage (NCBI taxonomy): Bacteria > Pseudomonadati > Pseudomonadota > Gammaproteobacteria > Alteromonadales > Shewanellaceae > Shewanella > Shewanella sp. GutDb-MelDb. The sequence goes on from NZ_PJBM01000152.1 coordinate 11,984, forward strand.
CACTGTTGGTGGTGCCGGTGGTGTTCTACCTTTGGCGAAGTTCGCAGATCAGCAAACACCGATAATGCAGATTTAATGTGACCAGAGCAGACGGTGAGTCTGCTCGCGAGAAAGGACTTAATGATAGGCCAAGAAATTCAGTCCTGGCCTATTGTGTGCGTAGCTGAGATCCATTAGCCATGTAATCTTAAAATTGGTTCAATAGCGAGAATGGTGGATTAAAAGAAGAAATTATTAATGGATAACCAAACCAATGTAAAAGTATCTTTTGCTGTATTGCCTAAGGTTTTTCCCAAATTTAAGATCAGTTAAGGTAAAGGGAGAGGTATTTATCGTCGCTTTGCTGTGAAAACTAAACAAATCGAATGATAGTGATGCTTTATTATGGAGTTTTTTTATGAAGGTTAAGAAGATAACCGCAATAATCGACGATCAACAACTAGAGGCCGTTGAGCATGCTCTAGAAACGCACGGTGTGACAGGCTTTACTGTGCATGCAGTAAGCGGCCGAGGCAAGTACAACAACTACTTATATACTCGAGATCCGTTAGTAAGCCATAGCCAAGTCGAAATTTATACCAGTCAAGATCATGTCGAAAAAATTGCTGAGCTAATTATGCGGATCGCAGCAGTCGGACTGGTCAGTGAAGGCATTGTTGCCATCACTGAGGTAGAGCAATTGAATTGGGTCTATGAGCAGAAGAGCGCGAGTGAGGAAGACTTTAATTATTTCTCAAGTATTGAGTAATAATTAAAGTCGCGAATTGGCACCTTAATTAGGCGATAAGTTGAGCCTGATATTTGGAGTAATAATCAATTTCGTCCTATATGTAGGCACAATACTCAAGGAAAACAAAATGAAATTAGTGAACACAATATTACTAGCAACATCTCTTATTATAAGCAGTTCAGTATGGGCCCATGTTGGTCTTAGCAGTTCAATACCAGCTAAAGGGGCTATGTTAAATGAGACGCCAAGTGCACTCGAACTGTCATTCTCTGGCACGGTACGCCTAATTAAATTAACTCTAAAAGATAGTAAAAACAATGATTTTAAATTGTCCATACCGACTAGTGAACAAAGCCAAGATCAGTACTCATTGGCGTTGCCTACATTGGCGGAATCTACATATACCGTGAGCTGGATGATAATGGGAAAAGATGGTCACAAAATGAAAGGAGAATTCGAATTCATGATCCAT
>NZ_PJBM01000153.1:0-13183 GCF_002836075.1 Shewanella sp. GutDb-MelDb
GAACAGGTGCACAATAAAATGCAATCACCCTGCGTGGCTCGCTGTGGGCTAAATGAAGATGATTACTGTATGGGTTGTTATCGCCATATTGACGAAATAGTAGGATGGGGTAACGCCAGCGATGAGACCAAAGCGCGAGTGTGGACCAAACTTGAACAACGTAAGGGCGATATGCTTGATGGCGAAAATAGTGCTATTTTAAGCCGCGCTAAATGGTTGGAAGCCGAAGCAAGACTTAAAGCAACCGAAGACGGTTCAATTTAACGTAAAAAAGCCGCAATTAGCGGCTTTTTTCATCGTTAATCGACGGCTTTATGTGTCTTAACTTAAAGTGCGATTACTTTTTGTTGAGCATACTTTTTAGATCGGCGAAGGGATTGTACGTCGCAGTGTCCATCTTAACTTCGGTCGTGGCGCCGTACTGGATCAATTCTTCAAACTTTGAATGCTCATTGTCGTGACAATATAAACAGAGTAATTCCCAGTTGGTACCATCGGATGGGTTATTGTCGTGGTTATGATCACGATGATGCACTGTCAATTCGCGCAAGTTCGCATTGTTAAACTCACGAGTACAACGGCCACACACCCAAGGATAAAGCTTAAGTGCTTGCTCACGGTAACCCGTTTCACGCTTGGCTTTATAATCTCGTGCTTCGGCTAGTACTTTATCTAACTTACTTTGCCCTGGTGCTGCTGCCATGTTGGTATATCTCGTTTCGGTTTAATAATTCAATTAGGTTAATACTAACACTGAAATATATCAGCTGTAACTGAGTTCGATGATCAATCAGCCAAACTTTGCTGAAATAACAAAGGCTAGCCCATTACACTGTTAAATTGCGTATTGAAGCTAACCTTTTTCAATGTACTTACGACCCTAAAACTGCGCTAATTATTGAATTTGCATTCAGTCATATATCGGTTGCTAGACTTCACTGCCTAAATACTCAGAACTGGAAAGATGGAGATAATGCAGGTACTTCTCGTACTGCGTAACCACATCTGCCAATACTTGCTCCTGAGTAAAGCCCATCACATCGTAATGTTGTCCGCCGTGTTCTAAAAATACTTCAACCCGATAATACTCAGAGTCACCTTCTGCAACTTCGCTTTCAATCGGGTTGGTAATACTAAAGGCACGGATCCGCAATCCATAAACAAAGTCATCATGTTCCTCGTTAGCAATGACGAAGCGAATACGACTATCAAAGTTCTTTAACTCTGCCGCTACGCCCTTGCTATTAAAAGTCTCACAGACCTTATTTAATGCCGGTTTTGCCACTTCTTCCAAGAAACCTAACGCTTGAGCCTCACTAGGATGTGAGACAAGAACATCGATATGATCTTCCCAACTGACGTTAGTCTTGGTGAATTGCACGCTGGTATTATGGGATTGCACACTATTGATCTTTAACCAATCATCCTGCAATGCTTTAAACAGTCCAAAACACATCAGCAGCATCACAATTAGAAACGGCAATGCACTGGCTATCGCTGCTGTTTGTAAGGCTTGTAACCCGCCAGCTAACAACAGTACTGACGCCACTATACCTTGTAACATGGCCCAGAAAATCCGTTGCCATACGGGTGCATTGTGATCGCCACCCGAGGTTAAGTTATCAATCACCAACGAACCTGAATCTGATGAAGTGACGAAGAAGGTTATTACCAAACATAATGCGATTGTCGATAACAAGGTAGAAAATGGCATGTGCTCAAAAAACACAAATAGCGCTACAGATACATCTGATGAAACCGCATCAGATAAATAAGTTGCGCCTTGGTTCATTATGGCGTCAATGGCAGAGTTACCAAATACTGTCATCCATAAGAAGGTAAACGCCGATGGCACAAATAGCACACCGATTAGAAACTCACGGATAGTACGACCACGTGACACACGAGCAATAAAAGTCCCTACAAATGGTGACCATGAGATCCACCAGCCCCAATAAAGTAACGTCCAACCACCGAGCCAATCGTTCTTCTGCTCATAGGCATATAAGTTAAATGTCTTACCAACAATGTCGCTCAAGTAGCCGCCAGTGTTTTGTACAAAAGCTTGTAACAGTTCTACTGTTGGGCCAAATATCAATATGAAAACAAGTAATAGTATCGCCAAACCTAAGTTAAGTTCACTTAAGCGTTTCACCCCTTTATCAAGGCCGGAGAACACCGATACAGTGGCAATAAGCGAAATAACGATAATTAAGCCCACTTGGACGTAAGCATTTACAGGCACACCCAGTAGATAGTTAAGGCCTGAATTGACCTGCAGCACACCAAAACCAAGCGATGTTGCCACACCAAACATGGTACCCAATACCGCAAAGGTATCGACAGCATGGCCGATAGGACCAAAAATACGCTCACCAAATATTGGATAAAGTGCGCTTCTAGGCAGCAATGGTAGTTTATGACGATATGAGAAGTACGCTAAACTCAGCGCCACTACGGCGTATATAGCCCATGCGTGAATGCCCCAATGGAAGAACGTAATCTTCATGGCATCTTTTGCAGCTTGTATCGTCTGTGGATCGGCATCTGGCGGCGCAAGATAGTGCATCACCGGCTCTGCAACACCAAAAAACATCAAACCAATACCCATGCCCGCGGAGAACAACATGGCTATCCAGCTTTTATAGCTGTAATCAGGTTCAGAGTGATCAGGGCCAAGTTTAATATCGCCAAAACGTGACACCATCACGAAGATGACAAAAATTAAAAACACTGCGACGCCTAGGATATAAAGCCAGCCAGCTTTTAACTCAAACCAGGATTGTACAATTTTAAAGAAGTCTTGCGCTTGGTTCGGCCAAATAGCGGTGGTCAGAACCATTAAAGTGATCAGGAAAACAGAAGAGAAAAAAACAGGTGGATTAATACTCGATTTAATCGACATACAGTTACCGCAGTTAATGAAGCATACGCCTCTATTCTCGCTAGGCATGACAGGGCCTGGCAGAGGTTAGGAGCCTATAAGCTAATATAAGAATACACTGGCGGGCTTATCATTTTGTGCCTAAGCCCATGAGTTGTACTCACCAAAGACATGTAAATAAATCAATAGACTGAACGGATGGTTGTTCAGTGAATTTGATCCACTCGCATATTTAAAATCGTATTGAATAGCTCAACCTAGAGTCTGCCGTGTAAGGCCCGATCCAGCTATTTAATAGAATTTGGCTTAGGTTTGGGTTTAAATTTGGATTTTCAACACAAAATTCATTAATGCGGATACATTATTCATTGAGCCGAGGTTTTCGTCTATCGTCCAAATACAAAAAAAACAGCAAAATGCTGTTTTTTAGTTTAACAAGTAACCACTTAGTATCAATCTGTGGGGCTTGTCTCATTATTCATTCAATGCTGTCAGGCCTTGTCTGCTTTATCAACAAACAAAACTAGAAGTTCAAGTCTCTCTCCATCTCTTCATAGGAGATATGACGTACATCTTTACCTTTAACGTAATAGATGATGTATTCGCAAATATTCTGACAACGATCGCCAACACGCTCTACAGCACGAGCCGCCCAAAGCACATCAAGTACTTCTGGGATTGATCTAGGGTCGGCCATCATATAGGTCATCAACTGACGGATAATTCCTTCATACTCTTTGTCGAGCTTAGCATCTTCTTTATGCAGCTCTAGCGCCACATCAGCGTCCATACGCGCTAACGCATCCAGAGTGGCATGCAAAGTACGCGTCGCATGGCGGCCCATATTTTCAATGCTCACCAGCAAAGGCTGTTGATTTTTAGAGCGCTTGTCCAGCGCCGCTTTTGCTATCTTCACACACGCATCGCCAATACGTTCTAAATCGGTAATGGTTTTAGATATCGCCAATACTAGGCGTAAATCACTTGCCGCGGGTTGGCGCTTAGCAATGATGCGGGTGCACTCTTCGTCAATGGCGACTTCCATGCCATTCACTTTGTGGTCACCTTCAATTACTTTCTGAGCTAGCTCAGAGTCTAGTGCAGCTAAAGCATCAAGAGACTGCTCTAGCTGACGTTCAACAAGCCCGCCCATCGTCAATACACGATTACGAATATCATCCAGTTCAGCATTGAACTGACCAGAGATATGTTTATTTAAGTTCATGTTTTCCATTGTAATAAACCTCTATCAGTTCAAGTTAACCGTAACGACCGGTAATGTAATCTTCAGTCTTTTTCTTACGCGGTGTGGTAAATATGGTGTTAGTGTCAGCATATTCAACCAGCTCACCCATATACATAAAGGCGGTTTGATCTGACACACGTGCAGCCTGCTGCATATTATGTGTCACAATCACCACGGTATATTTAGATTTAAGCTCAGTGATCAGCTCTTCAATCGTCAACGTTGAGATGGGATCCAGTGCCGATGTGGGTTCATCAAGCAGCAAAACTTCTGGCTCAATCGCAATCGCACGTGCGATAACTAAACGCTGCTGCTGACCGCCAGAGAGTCCGAATGCATTGTCATGTAATCTGTCTTTTACTTCATCCCAAATCGCAGCGCCACGTAAAGAGCGCTCAGCCGCATCATCAAGATCACGACGATTTTTTACGCCTTGCAGGCGCAATCCATACACCACATTCTCGTAAATTGATTTAGGGAATGGGTTTGGACGTTGGAATACCATGCCGACATTACGACGCAGTGCGGCAACATCGACTTTTTTGTCATAGATATTCTGACCGTGCAGCAAAATTTCACCACTGATATGACAGTGATCAACTAAGTCATTCATGCGGTTAATACAGCGCAATAGGGTTGATTTACCGCAACCACTTGGGCCAATAAATGCCGTGACCTTTTTCTTAGGGATATGCATAGACACATCAAACAGTGCCTGCTTATCGCCATATTTAAGGTCGAGGTTACGGATCTCTAATGCCGTGTCTTCTTTACTCAAGTTTTCTAAGTCTAGCATTTCAGTCTTCATTACCGATTGATCTATTGAAATCATGTTATTTCCTATCACTTAGGATAATCGTCAATTAATGCTCAAGCGAACGATATTTTTCGCGTAAGTGGTTTCGTACACCAATGGCGGTTAAATTTAACCCCACGATCACCGAGACCAAAAGGAAGGAAGTAGCGTATACCAAGGGGCGCGCTGCTTCTACGTTAGGGCTTTGGAAACCGACATCATAGATGTGGAAACCTAAGTGCATGAACTTTCGTTCCAAATGCACAAATGGGAAATTAATGTCCACTGGCAGTGTTGGGGCAAGCTTTACCACGCCAACTAACATCAAGGGGGCAACCTCACCTGCAGCGCGGGCTACCGCTAAAATCAAGCCCGTCATAATCGCAGGGCTGGCCATTGGCACGATAATGCGCCACAAGGTTTCGGCTTTCGTCGCGCCCAGTGCCAAACTACCTTGGCGCACCGAGCTTGGAATACGGCTTAAGCCTTCCTCCGTCGATACTATCACCACTGGCAGGGTTAAAATGGCCAAAGTTAATGCCGACCAGAGAACACCTGGTGAGCCAAAAGTGGGTGCTGGTAGTGCTTCAGGGTAAAACAGTTGGTCAATTGAGCCACCAAACATGTAAACAAAGAAACCTAATCCAAACACACCATAAACGATTGATGGCACACCCGCTAAGTTAATCACCGCGATACGGATCATCTTAGTCACCGGCCCCTTCTTGGCGTATTCGTGCAGGTAAATAGCCGCTATCACCCCAAATGGTGTCACGATCACTGCCATCAACATCACCATAAACACGGTACCAAAAATAGCGGGGAATACACCACCCTCAGTATTCGCTTCACGTGGATCATCGCTGACAAACTTACCGATACCGATAAACCAATGCCCGACTTTGCCTAATATGCTGAGCCGGTTAGCGTAAGTAACATCTAAAATGGTATCAAGTTTAAGTGTCACCTCTTCGCCGCGCATGTCTCGAATGATGACAAAGTCACGACCCGCTTCAGTTTTAAGGGCAAAGAACTCTTTTTCAACAACTTGATATGCAGCATCTAACGTTAAACGCTGCGCTTCAATTTCAGCTTTTCGACTATCAGTCAGCGCATTATCCAACTCGTAGCGGCGTGACTCTAAGCGCAGATTCTCTAGCTCATAGTTTATCGTGCCGATATCGCCTTTTTGAATATCGAGCGCTTTGTCATTTAGCGCAACTGCACGTTCGATATGCTCTGCAAAAGCAGTTTCAATATTATCAGGCGTTAACCGCTGGCCATCTTCAATGATCCCCACTGGATAACCATAGAAGTCACCGTTTTTGCTACGTTCGATGACCGCGATATCATTCGGCTTAGTGCGCGAAATAATATTGGTCTCCATCACCCAGCGAAAATCTAAGTCAACAAACTCACGGTTACCGGTTTTGATCAGGTAGCGCGTAACAGTATCACCAACGTCTGCATCAAACGTATGGCCGGCAGACAACAAACGCTCAATAGGCACTTCTTCTCTATCGTATATCTCACCGATAATGCTGTAACGGTCACCGGTAGGATCTTGTATCTCCCACTGATAGATCTGAGCAGGCCAAAAGTAACTTAAACCACGCCATGCAATTAGCAATAGCAACCCAAGTACCGCGATTAAACAAACGCTCACGGCGCCACTGGTCATCCAAATCCAAGGAGAGCCAGATTTAAACCACTTACCCATTAGCTAAACCTCTTACGGCGATTGTCGACTTACTCTTTATGAAATTAGTATTTATCATTATCAAAACATCCATATAAATCTACAATTACAGTGAGCTATAGCGTTCACGTAGACGTTGTCTTACCACTTCTGCAATCGTGTTGAAGAAGAACGTAAAGATAAACAGTACAAAGGCGGCCAGGAACAGCACCCGGTAATGCGAACTACCAATGGCCGACTCAGGCATCTCAACAGCAATGTTGGCAGCCAGGGTTCTCATTCCCTCGAAGACACTCCATTCCATAATCGCGGTGTTACCCGTTGCCATTAATACAATCATGGTTTCGCCTACTGCACGTCCCAATCCCATCATTACCGCAGAGAAAATACCTGGGCTTGCCGTTAACAACACCACCCGCGTTAAGGTCTGCCACGTTGTTGCACCCAGTGCCAAACTACCGTTAGAGAGATGACGAGGAACAGAGAACACGGCATCTTCTGCAATAGAGAAGATAGTAGGAATAACCGCAAAGCCCATTGCAACACCCACCACTAACGCATTACGTTGGTCAAAGGTGATGCCGAGCTCATTGGTGATAAACATACGTGTATCACCACCAAAGAACGCAGATTCTAAACCTGGGCTAATCGCAAACGAGAACCAACCAACAAACAAAATCACCGGGATTAACATAATCTCTTGGTAAGTATCAGGTAGGCGCTGCTTCCACTTAGCGGGCAATTTATGCCAAGCAAATGCGGTAGACAATACCGAGGAGGGCAATAATATGAGCAGGGTTAAAATGCCGGGCAAATTATGTTCAATCAACGGTGCGAGCCAAAGGCCAGCAAGGAAACCCAGAATAACCGTCGGTAAAGCTTCCATAATTTCAATGGTTGGCTTAACAACCGCACGTACTTTGGGAGACATGAAATATGCCGTATATATCGCACCCGCAATGGCCAACGGAGTGGCAAATAGCATGGCATAAAATGCCGCTTTCATCGTACCAAACGCCAATGGCATAAGGCTTAACTTTGCTTCAAAGTCGTCAGAACCTGAAGTTGACTGCCACACATATTTAGGTTCTGGATAACCTTCATACCAAACCTTACTCCACATCGCACTCCACGATACTTCTGGATGGGTGTTGGATACGCTAAACAGGTTGAGTTTGCCGTCGGCTTCCACAACCAGCGCGTTAGAACGTGGGCTAAACCCGATTGTACCTGGGTTTTTAAGCTTAAATTTTTCAGAGAAAAGCTCACGCTGACTGGTGGTATAAAGCAGGCTTAAATTACCCTCGTCAGTAATGGTGACAAAACTCTTACGATAGAATTCTGACGCGACACTCTTGATCCCCGCTTTATTTTTAAAGTCACGAATTTCTTGATATTGACGCCCTTGTTCACCATTAACTTGAAAGTATTGCTGCACCAAACCACTGTCGTAACTGACAAGCAAAGAGCTGGCACCCGCTAACAAACTTACATTAGTCACTTTGGCTTTGGCACGTCCGAGTTCAAGTACTTGTCGTAAGCTCACATCTTCGGCATCACGAATATCATAAACAAACAGTTTGTTATCTGAGCTCAAAATTAATTGGCGGTGATCGGGAGTCATCAACCTCTGTTGTACGTTGACGGGAGCATCAGGAATAATGCCTGTGTACGTCACCCATTCAACCTCTTCGGTCATCATGTTCTCTTCGCCTTCTTGGCGAGAGATGCGCCATACTTTGTCATTGTCTTGATAAACAAAGCTCATTTTGTCACTGCTAACATCAAATACTAAATGGTTAAGTGCATGACCCTCAGTATCCACGGTCAGCGGCGCGTTTCCATTTAAGAAACGAAGATTAGGTGTGATGAGGCGCTTGTCATCAGGGTACGTAACCCCAAACTCCACCCCTGCAATAATCGCTTGGCCATTACTCAACCCTAATGCAAAGCGCTGCTCACTTGGCATGGCGACTGAACTACTCACAACATGAGAGCCAGCAGGCGTATTAATCTGCTCAGTCCGGATCAGTTGTGATGTTTGGGTATCAAAAAAGTCCACTTTACCTAGCTGTGATACGCGGTACATGATCTCATTCTGCTCATCACTACCGACCATTAACGCTGGTTGAGTATCATGGTATTTAGCACTTACAACCGGTGTGACCTCAGCGCTATCGAATAGCGGCTTAATCACATAAAGTAGATAAAAGAAGATCAGTAGCAAGGCCACAAATACCATGGTTCCACCAATGGTGACACCTATTTGGGCAGCTTTGTCCATGATTGCTCTGCGCGATGTACCATTGTTTATCAATAGGTTTTTTGCAGCAGGTCCAGGCTGAGATACCTGAGTTTCCATTAAGAACCTCGATTATTTAAAAGCCAGTAAAATAAACTGGGATTGTATCCACGACTATGCTAACTGTAGTGTTACCAAATAAGCACTACGCTGACATATTCTAATGCTGTGCATTATATTACGCAAAAATGACACTAGTGTTACAGTGGTTAACTTATTAATTAATGGAGCTATATCAATATGTTAAGGTATCTGGTTACGTTACAAGCGATGGACCGTGAAGGTTTAGTAGAACAAATAGCCCATGCAGTAAGCCGACACGGCGGTAATTGGTTAGATTCTGAGCTACGCCACATCGATGGCATATTTGCTGCAATCCTATTATTAGAGGTGCCTTCGGCACAGTGGGATGAACTCGTTGAAAGCTTAGAATGCTTAGAAGGTGTTGCGTTAACTTACGCAAAAACGAAGAAAGCCACCAATGAAGATATCCACCTCAGTTATTCACTAGTTGCCTATGACAGACCGGGTTTAGTCCACGAGATCTCAAATAAGATCAGTGCACTAGGGATCAATATTGAGCACATGAGTACTCGATATGAGAGTGCTAGCCACACAGGTATCGCCCTGTTTAGGGCTGAGTTTGATTTAGGCCTCAAAGATGCCAGCCATGAGGATAAATTAACAGAGGCACTGCACGCTATTGGAGACGATGTGGTGTTGGATAACGTGTCGACTTAGTGAGCATGACGTACATTCAAGCTTAAACGTCTGCTGACGTTATCGGTATCAGACAAGCATCAGCCTGCCATGTGCAGGCTTTTTTGAGCTAATCGCGATCACGCCGCTTGGTTTGGTACATATCTTTATCAGCAGTTGCGAGCAATGAGTCCATCGTGGTTCCTTGGTCAGGGTAGATTGCGACCCCCACACTACAACAAACCTCAATATTGTTACCATCGACAATGAATGCTTTATTAAATGCCTTGTCTAAAGTTGCAACGACTATCGAAACATCATTCTTATTCGCCATTTCTTCTAGCAAAATAACAAACTCATCCCCCCCTATTCTGGCGACGGTATCTGAGCCACGAATGCATTGTTTGAGCCGTATCGCGGTTTCTATCAAGACCTGATCTCCGAAAGTATGACCTTTGGTATCGTTAATCGTTTTGAATTTATCCAAATCAATATAAAGCAGCGCAAAATTCATTTTATGACGTTTAGACTGTGCAATTAAATGCTCCACACGGTCGAACAACAAGTAACGATTAGGGATTTTTGTGAGGTAATCATAATGTGCGAGGTATTGAAGTCGTTCGGCTTCTTTTATGCGACTGGTGATATCTCGATTGACCCCTAGCGCACCGACCATCTGCTCATTTGAATCATAAATAGGGACACACATAGACTCGATCCAGCCAATATCGCCATTTTTATGTAACATCCTGATTTCACCAGTCCATTGCCCCAATTCTCCCACCGCTGATATCACTTCTGATGTGATGTGATCGGTGTCCTCTGGGACATGGAGCATACTAACAGATTGACCAATAGCATCTTCTTTGGAGTAGCCATAGAGTGCTTCAGAACCTTTGTTCCAATCAGTAATGATGCCTTGTGAGTCAGTGACGACCACTGAATCAAACAGGTAATCGAAGGCCTTAGCGCGTGGTTTAAGTATGTGCGAGTTCATTATTTCGTCTACACCTTCAATTATGAAGCATAAAATGCCCTGCTAATGGGCGAATATTGAGCAACGAAAACAGTCCATTGTTTTTTGTCCTTATTGATTCGCTTTTTACGTGCCTATTGTTGCTTGTTAATTTTCAGCCAAAAAGCCTCTTGGCAATGATTTAAGAACGTCTTTCTTTGAGGACATATATGCGTATCGTCAGATTCGGAAATCACTTCATATGATATCCAACACTCTGCGCATATTTGTTCATTCTCTTCCAACATATCAGCTTCATTACAACATTTCATCACCACCCCATTGTTGAAATGAAATACTGATTCGATGCAATTAACGACGATACCTTGATCGGTATATGATTTATCAAATGATTCCGAGGCTTCTAATTTCACCCCGTTCAACTCACCTTTTGTAGCTGCAATGTAAGTGTGAAGATTATTCATTAATATATCCTTAAGTGCCTGATACTAAAAACGTTGTTTTAAGCAGATAAGCATTGCTGGCTCAAAAGTTGAGGGACGCATAAACACTCACTTTATTTGGTCCGTTTAAAATTGGTGTTTGTGCCCCCCCACTACAGTGACGAGTTCAATCTGGAATACCAAGCATGAATAAAGAGTGTTTGGCAGTAGAAAGATAAAATCCATCTCTACTTCCCAACCTAAATACTGACGAGAGCAGGCCTTATGTAAGTCTCTTATACTAGGTGTATCATCATGAACACTTCTGAACAATAACGCTTTGATTTCCTTATGAACAATACCTTACCAACTTAACAGGGCAAAGCAAGCGAACCGCTACCATAGATGCTGATAGTCGCACCAGCAGAGTGATTGCCCCGCTAGTGATACAAAGCCGCAATAATCTAACGACTGTACTGACTGATCGTGTAGAGCGTTAATTTTAATATTTGAGGCTATGGATTACTGCGACGAAGTTTTTACGCTGGGTTAGCAAGCGAAGCTTGAAGTACTCATAAGCCTTACATAGCCAATTAGGGAATGTTGATCTTTCACGGTTGTTTTTACCGCAGTTTATTGGCTATTTTGGCAAGGCGGCAGCGATATCGTTTAGTCATTCTCCACAAACAGCCGGCAACACAGTAAAAATAACCAAGAAGTGCGGCCCTTCGGATTCATTTCAATGCTTCTATTCTTTTACAACTAAAGTGCGTTACAAGCTTCTTACTTAGCCGGCTAAGCAAGAAGCTCAAGCCTTGTACTAAAGCCATGATTCTTTACGACAAAGAGTCGAACAAAAACTAAGCTCGAAAGATCAACAGCCCCTAGTACTTCTGATGAGAATAACTACACTCTATACTGCGCGATCTGCTGTTGCATCGACTCCGCTAGGATAGCTAACTCCCGGGTGGCCACATTGCTCTGCTCCGCTCCAGCTGCAGTCTGATCTGAGATATCGCTGATATTGATGATGTTTTTATTTATCTCTTCGGTTACCGAACTCTGCTGTTCGGAAGCCGTTGCAATCTGCGCATTCAGAGAGTTAATCTGTTCGATACTGACTATAATTTGCTGCAGTGCATCGCCGGCTTGCTGCGATTTATCGACACTCAACTTCGCTTGCTCAGTCCCACGCTCCATCATCACCGTAGAATCACGAGCACCTTGCTGTAAACGCTGGATCATCTTTTGGATCTCTTCCGTGGAGTCCTGCGTCCGTTTGGCTAAATTACGCACCTCATCGGCCACCACCGCGAAACCTCGTCCCTGCTCACCGGCACGGGCGGCCTCGATAGCGGCATTGAGTGCTAACAGGTTGGTTTGCTGGGAGATCCCCTGAATAACATCGACCACAGAGCCAATTTCATCTGAATGTTGCGACAGGAGCTTCATCGCCTCGGTTGCATCGTCCATCTCTGTAGATAGGGTTTCAATCACCTTAATGCTCTCATCAACAATCGCTTGACCATTACTGGCTGCGGTGTTCGCCTCTTCCGAGGTCATTGCAGCGGCTGCTGCGCTTTGAGCCACCTCACGCACTGTTGCGGAAAACTGATGAATGGCAGTTGCGATTAGCTGGGTCTGTTGCTGTTGATCGACCACATTACGTTGAGTCTGAGTCGATACCACGGAGTTTTCTTCGGCCGAACTTGCCAATCTAGACGTCGAATCATGGGTATTTTGTACCGCATGTTGAAATCTGGATGTAATCTGATTCACGTACGCTGCAATATGTGAAAATTCATCATCGCCACCCAGATTGATACGTTTGGTCAGATCCCCATTAGCAATATCGTTAGCGGTATTTTCAAGCTGCGTTACCGCCTGGCTAACGCGTCTAATAATAAGAGTAGAACTGATACTGATCACCAGCATACTGATACTGGAAAACATCGCGACTAATAAGATGTAGAAAGCCATATTGTCCTTAGACAGTTCAAAACTTTCTTTCCCTTCGGCTACCTGTAGTTCCAAAAATGACTGCGCTTCTGTATTAATATTCTTAAACAGTGGGTTAATTTGAGTCAGTAAGATGTGATTCGACTCTTCATAATTGCCGCGTCTTAATGCCTCGAGAGCGGGCTCAAATCCCGAAATGG
>NZ_PJBM01000223.1:0-73570 GCF_002836075.1 Shewanella sp. GutDb-MelDb
CAACCAAACTGCCAGTGCACTGCGTCAACTTAATGAAATCATGGCTCAAGAGAGTGAGTTTGAAAACAAAGGTCATCTCGTTAGCAGACAGCGATTACAAGGCCAAATTAGTGCGGACCACTTAGCATTTAGCTATCCAAATTCAGAACGGCCAATACTTCATCCATTATCAATAAAAATTGAACCTGGCGAACGGATTGCAATAATAGGCCGTAATGGTTCAGGTAAAAGTACTCTCGCTAAAGTGCTGGTTGGACTTTTTCAGCCTAGCAAGGGCAGTCTCACATACGACGGCCTAGATTCAGCTCAAATACACCCAAGTGATCTACGACGTAACTTCGGTTATTTACCGCAAGATATTACTTTGTTTCACGGCACCATTCGCGACAACATCCTCTTTGGAACACGACAAGTTACCGAACATCAGCTGATTAGGGCCGTACAGTTATCTGGGGTTAACTTGTTTACTAATCTAGAATCCGAAGGGCTCGATCAACAAGTGGGTGAAGGAGGCAGAGAGCTTTCTCGTGGTCAACGACAGACCATTGCATTAGCACGAGCAACGCTGAACGATCCCCCGGTATTATTAATGGATGAACCAACGGCCAGTTTAGACGCTAGAGCTGAAAAACAGTTTATTCAAGCTATGCACAATGTCAGTAAAGACCGAACGCTATTGCTTATTACCCACAAAATGCACTTATTGAATTTGGTTGACCGCATTATCGTATTAGACCGCGGCCACATTGTTGCCGACGGTGCTAAAGCTGATGTACTTAAAAAGCTAAATGAAGGCTTGCTTGCAGGAGCGGTAAATAAATGAGTAAGCATTTAACTTCACAAGACTTAGACATGGTTGACGATGTTTATGGCGCCATGATGGCCGATGCACCGACCAGCCATCGATTAACCATATGGGCGCTTGCATCGCTCGCCGTCACATTTTTGATTTGGGCCTACTTTGCTGAGTTGGATCAAGTCACGACAGGAATGGGAAAAGTCATTCCCTCTTCTCAAATCCAGATAATACAGAGCTTAGATGGCGGCATATTGCAAGATATGTACGTGCAAGAAGGCTTTATGGTGACCAAGGGACAAGCACTTGCACGCATTGATGCAACACGCTTTAAATCTGACTTTGCCCAGCAAGAGCAAGAGGTTAATAGTTTACTATCCAATGTCATCCGTTTAAAAACCGAGTTGAACAGTATCACTATTTCTAATATCGGCACTGACTGGAGAGAGCAAGTAAAAATACAACCTCATGTGCTAATTTTTCCTGAGTTATTAGAAGATAATGAGCCGGAGCTCACTAAGAGACAACGAGAAGAGTACCAAGGTCGGATTGATAACCTGAGTAACCAGCTCGAGATCCAAGCAAGACAGATCCAACAACGAAATCAAGAGATCCAAGAGTTAGCCTCTAAAATCAGAACACTCACAACAAGCTTCCAATTAGTCTCTAGAGAACTAGAGCTGACGAGGCCACTAGCAGATAAAGGGATTGTTCCCGAAGTTGAACTGCTCAAGCTGCAGCGAGTCGTAAACGACATTCAAGGAGAGCTGTCTTCATTACGGTTATTACGCCCAAAAGTGAAGTCAACCATGGATGAGGCCATTTTGAAGCGCAGAGAAACTGTGCTTATTTTTGCTGCGGATACTCGGGCTCAGTTAAATGAGATGCAAACCAAGCTGTCGCGTATGAATGAAGCACAAGTTGGCGCACAAGACAAAGTCAGTAAAGCTGAAATCACCTCCCCTGTTAACGGCACCATTAAAACGATTCACATTAATACGCTCGGCGGTGTTGTACAGCCTGGCGTTGATATTATTGAAATTGTTCCTTCAGAAGACAAGCTGCTTATTGAAACCAAGATTATCCCCAAAGACATCGCATTCTTACATCCGGGCCTTCCGGCAGTAGTCAAAATCACCGCTTATGACTTCACTCGATATGGTGGGTTAAATGGGGTTGTAGAGCATATTAGTGCTGATACTACACAAGATGAAGAGGGCAATAGTTTCTATATTGTAAAAGTTAGAACGGAGTTTTCTAGCTTAACAAAGGACGATGGCACGGAAATGCCTATCATACCAGGGATGTTAACCTCGGTTGATGTGATTACTGGGCAGAGATCTGTTTTAGAGTACATACTTAATCCAATATTACGGGCTAAAGATACGGCGCTCAGAGAGCGTTGAAGCCTTATAAAAAACGACCTGGAGGGGTTAACATGGACAGCAGCATAATGCGGCAGGTAAGACGTAGTGCCATTGCACTCGCCGTTGGCGCACTAATATTGCCCGCGTCGGCTTATAGCCAAACGTTAGAGCAAGCAGTAGCGCACACATTAGATACAAATCCTGAAATACGGATCGCATTTAATCGCTTTAAAGCACGAGAAGAGCAAGTTAACCAAGCTGTTGCAGGTTACATGCCTACCGTCGATATTTCTGGTGGTTACGGATGGGAGCAAACTAACAGCCCATCGACTCGTCGCCGTGCAGGCCAAGGTGACGTCGATGATGACGGTGTTATTGAGCTAGAACGAGGTGAAGCCGGTTTTAGTATTAAACAAATGCTATTTGATGGTTTTTATACCAGCAGCGAAGTTGATAGATATAGCTTTGAAGCCAGTGCAGAGCAATGGGCATTATTTGCGGCAGCCGAAGATATGGCGCTTGATGTGGTTAAGGTATACACCAACTACATCCGCAGTGAACAAGTGCTCACCTTGGCTGAGAAAAACCTCGAAAGCCATAAAGATATATATGATCAGATTAAACAAAGAACCGATTCAGGATTAAGCTCAACGGCAGATCTATCTCAAATCACCGGCCGTTTAGCACGTGCGAATGCCAATGTGATTTCTGCTCGCAATAATTTCTATGATGCCAGATCACAGTTCGTTCGCATTGTGGAGCAAGAGCCTGAAGATATGATCGTTCCAGTGCCTGATGCCGATATGTTACCAAGCGACCTCAGCACCAGTGTGATGATGGCGCAAGATAATCACCCGATCCTTAAATCAGCCTCAAGTGACATTCATGCCGCTGAGAATGAAAAAGATTCGGCTCAATCAAATTATTACCCTAAGTTTACCTTAGAGCTTGATGGTAATTGGAATAACGATCTTGACGGTGAAGACGGTTACTCATTGTTATCAAGTAACAATGTTGGTGGGCATAGTAACGATCTCGTTGCCATGATCAGAGTTAAGTACAACCTATTTGCGGGTGGCCGTGATTTGGCCCGAGAAAAAGAAGCAGCCTATAAAATAGGTGAAGCAAAAGAGATCCGTCAACGTGCGCATAGACAAGTCGTTGAAGGGGTTAACTTAGCTTGGAATGCATATGAGCTATTAACACCGCAAAAAATGTATATTCGTGACCACGTTATTGCAGCTAAAGACACGCAAGTAGCCTATAGCCAACAGTTCAATTTAGGTCAACGTACATTACTGGATTTGCTCGATACCGAAAATGAATTATTTGAAGCAAGAAAGGATTATTTAGTCTCTGAATATGACCAAATAGTGTCGCAATACCGCATTCTCAATGCGACAGGGCAATTACTTGATTCATTAAGAGTGACTCGCCCAGATGTATGGCAAGGTGAACGAGATTACGAAGGAGGAGTACCGCAATGAAAACCTTAATTATAATATTGAGTTTAGCCATATTAGGTGGCTGTTCAATGCGTGATACTGTATCAATGGACACGCCGACTAAGCAGGTTTACGATTTAAATGATATCGATCATGACGGTGTCATCGTAGCAAGAGAGCGTTGCACAGAAACAGAGCTTGGGGCAACTATCGATAACTATGGTTGTGGTAAAATCAAACCCATCAATGAACGTCAAGAGTTAAAGATTTTGTTTGCCAATGACTCTTACTACATCGATCCGGTTTACTATACCCAAGTAGAAATCATTGCCAGTTTTATGCAAAAGTTTCCCAATACACAAGCGGTTATTGAGGGCCATTGTAGTAAAACGGGATCTCATGATCATAACCAAGAACTATCGCAAAACAGAGCGAATGCCGTAAGTGCATTGCTAAGCGAGCGCTTTGATATTGAATCATCTCGTTTAAGTGCTGTAGGATATAGTTTTGATCGCCCAATCGATCCGACTCATACCGCTGCTGCGCATAAAGTGAATCGTCGAGTAATAGCGGAACTCACTGGTGATGACACCACTGCCGATATGAAATGGCATATATATACCGTAGATGAAGTTGTTAATTAGGAGACGAGCTAGCGCAGTATGAATGACAGGCTTTATAAATTAAAAAAATTAAAAAAAGTCTGTCAATTCAAATTGGCGGTATTGGCTTTGTCTGTGTCTTCTCTTTATCTAGACGCGAATCCAGTACCACAACTAGACTCTGCACATATTACCCAAACAATAGAATCTCAATATGGAGAGCGGGCGGGTAAACGTATTAGAGCTTGGTTTAAAATTCTTGACGAAGCGAGGGAATTACAAGATAGCGATAAAATATTGATGGTTAATAATTTTTTTAACCTCTTTCATTTTGTCGAAGATATAAAACTTTGGGGAAATAAGAATTATTGGGCTACGCCAATGGAGTTTATTGGCGTTAGCGGCGGGGATTGCGAAGATTTTTCTATCGCAAAGTATTTCACGTTGCTCCAACTTGGTGTTTCAGAAGATAAATTACGCATTACTATGGTTAAGGCAACCAGCGTAAACCAATACCATATGGTGCTTGCCTACTATGAAACTCCCTCTTCCATCCCCCTCGTTTTAGATAACCTTGATAAATCCATAAAACCAGCAACGCAGCGCAAGGATCTAATCCCGGTATACAGTTTTAACGGTCGACAATTGTGGCTAAATAAAGAAAAAGGACGAGGCGTTCTAGCAGGATCATCATCGAAACTTGCGAAGTGGAATGACCTAAAACAACGTTTAGGTGTTGAGCGACTCAAACAACCTAAACTAAAACTGGAGTAGTTAACAAGATGACACTGTTTCGACAGATATACACACTTCTGTTTGTTCTATTTTTGCTAGTGGTAGCGAGTTTAGGGTATGTGCAGTTTACCGAAACTCAGAGCTTTCTGACCAAGCAAATGGAATCTGACCTCAACAATACCAGCAATTCGCTCGGTATCATGCTGGTACCCGATTTAGAAGCGGGCGATATTGTCGGTGCAGAAACCTTAATCAATGTCATCTTCGAAGGGGGTTATTACCAAGAGGTCAAATTAACTTGGTTAGTCGATGGCAAACAGCAAGCTTGGCAAAATCCAGTCGCTATTGAAGGTGTGCCGCAGTGGTTTATTGACCTTGACCTCTTCAAGACAATTCGACGAGAAAGCACGATTACTTCAGGATGGATCCAACTAGCAAGACTAGAGATCACCGCCCACCCAGGTTTTGGTTACCATGAACTGTGGCGCACCATGACCAATGCAATCATTGTTTTTTCCATACTTTTTTTAATTGCAATTATTTTGGCCCGTGTTGGCCTTACGTGGATTTTGAAGCCATTACATGAAATTGCGGAACATGCTAAAGAGATAGCCAATAGAAAGTTTGGCCCTGATATGGTGGTGCCTAGAACCCTTGAGCTGAAATCAGTCGTTCAAGCCTTCAATAGCATGTCTGAGCAGCTCAAACAGATCTTTACCTCTCTTGATGAGGAGGTCGGCGAGCTGAGAAAGAAAAATCTAGTTGACCAAGTCTCTACCCTCCCCAATCGTCAATACATGATGGGTAGGTTGAATGGCTGGTTAAGCGAGCCGAAGAACGGTGCGCTTATTATGGCTAAAATGGACTGGCTTGAAGAGGTCCACAGTAAATATGGTTACCAAGTAAGAGATGAGACCATCAAGCTGTTAGCTGAAAAAATGAAGCAGCATTTAGACGGCGTGACCACATCCGTCATCGCCCGTATTGCCGCCTATGAGTTTGCGTTTCTGATCACAAGCTCTGAGCATGATCAAACCAGTAAATACTTGCAGACCCTTATTCGCACCATTAACCAAGAAATGTCTAAAGCCGGTTGTAAGCCAAATGAAGGCTTCGCACTAGGGATTGCAGAACGCATAGGTCAAATGACGGTTAGCGACATTTTGGCGCAGGCTGACAATGCACTGCAAAAATCACTGCAGGAAAATAAAGTATTCCATTGGTTTGAGACAAATGAGAAACAACTGTTTACTCGCGAGCAATGGCGAGAGCACCTCAGTACCGCAATTAGCGGTGGCAAGTTTAAGTTTAAGTGGCAACCTATATTACTTAATGACAATGATTCAGTACTACAAAGAGAGCTTTATTGTCAGCTAGAGATCGGTGATAAAAAAGTGTTTGCGGGTCAGTTCATGCCTTATATTGAACTATTATCGCTGGGCACTTTACTCGATAAATGTTTAATCGAAACTATTAGTGCAAAAGACTTACTCGGCCGTAATTTTGAACCTATTGCTATCAACCTAACGTTTGAAAGTATCAATGACATTGAGTTCCATCAGTGGCTCAATAAATTGCTGCGATCATCTGCGTTGAGAGAACGTATATGTTTTGATATACCAGAAGCGGCGGTATATAGCAGCCCAGAGGCTTGTGAAGCTCTGTGTACGGTTATTAGAGACAATGGTGCACACTTTGGTATCGATCATTTTGGTCGCCAGTTTGGCTCAATGCGCTACTTACAAAGCTTAAGACCTAGCTATGTTAAGTTAGATCAATCATTTGCATATTATGATGACAGTGAGCATAGCAGTGAGCTTTGCCGTGCCTTAATCAATGTAGCCAAAGGGCTAGACATTGAGGTTATCGTCACCGGCATAGAAGAGAAACAGCAGTTAGCGCGTTTCGTCCCCTTAAAGACCAATGCTTATATGGGCTATGTATCACCACCAATAGACATTGAGCTATAGCGAGGCACCTGCATAACCAAATTGATTAAGGCCTCAACAGAGGCCTTTTGTTTGTCTACAGTAAAATTTCAATCGCTTTGAACTCTAAAATTGCTTTCCTCAAAATACCAAATGTATTGAGTATGCTGTCAATCCAGCTGCACTCAAGCCTTAACTCATGCGCATTGATTGGATGAACATGATCGTTTTTCCGATCAATACACAGCAGAAGTGGAATATTCAAGTAAATTCAACACACAAAAAAGCCCTTGAATTGCTCGAAGGGCTTTCTAGTAAAGTGGTCGGCTATCGGTTCATAAAAAATGAGGATTTGAACCTGGCTTTAATCAAAACGAAAAAAGCCTCCTGATAAATCAGGAGGCTTTTCGAAAGTGGTCGGTCGTTAAAAGTAGGATTCGAAGCCTTTAATTCTAACCAACAAAAAAGCCCCTCGATTTCTCGAAGGGCTTTCTAGTAAAGTGGTCGGTGATAGAGGATTCGAACCTCTGACCCTCTGGTCCCAAACCAGATGCGCTACCGGGCTGCGCTAATCACCGTAAACTTTTTAAAGATGGTCGGTATCTTGTAAAAAGCAGGATTCGAACCTCTGACTCTCTGGTCCGCTCTTGCTTCAAATCAGGATGCGCTATCGGGCTGCGCTCTTATTTTACTAAGAATCCGAAAATCTTTTGTCTAACTAAATATCGAGTAAACTCGTTATCTTTTAAATGTGGTCGGTGATAGAGGATTCGAACCTCTGACCCTCTGGTCCCAAACCAGATGCGCTACCGGGCTGCGCTAATCACCGAACTTTTAAAACTATTCTAACAACACGAGGAAAAATGGGGTGACTGATGGGGCTCGAACCCACGACAACCGGAATCACAATCCGGGGCTCTACCAACTGAGCTACAATCACCACTGCTATTTCCTACTAACAAAACATCCGTTTCCTATCTGGTGCACCCAGAAGGATTCGAACCCTCGGCCTCACCCTCCGGAGGGGTGCGCTCTATCCAGCTGAGCTATGGGTGCCTTGCCTTGTTAGCGACGCATATAATATGGATAAAACACCCCCCCGTCTACACTTGATTTGCATTTTTCATCTGCTTGCTCAAGATTTGAGTCGTTTGTACGGTTTTATAGCACGATTGGACAAAAATAAAGCTTTGGATATAAACATTTTTCATGTTATTTATAAAGATTAGTTAAAATCATGATCGAAATAAAAATAGCGCTTGGCGGAAATGCATGTTTAGGGAAGAAACATTGCAGTCGACAGAAACTGTGAGATTGCACAAAAGGATTGCACGCTTAAAAGTATTGGCTCTTAAATACAAGCGCGCTGAGATCACTCAAAACGCTCTGTTGGATATTTCCAACTTAGCTGCCAGTGTCAGCACACCTGAAGAGTTTTACTCATCTTTGCATCAATCCCTCAAAAAGCTCATTGCTGCTGATAATTTCTTCATCGCGACACTAAATCCTGTTACGGGAAGAATTGAAATTCCCTTTTTTGCAGATGAAAAAGATCTACATCCACAAGATTGTTACCCCAATGAAGATCTATCCCAAATGCTTTATAGCGGTTTGACGGGTTATGTGCTTAAAACCGAACAAGCACTGGTTTGCAATAACGACACTTACCAACAGCTCGTCAACTCTAACGCTATTATGCCCAGAGGCAGCAACTGTCATCTGTGGGTAGGGGTTCCAATTAGGAGCGCAGAGTGCACCACTGGGGTGCTTGTGGTGCAAAGCTATGACTCCAACATCCACTATGGCGATATAGAAGTAGAACTGATGAACTTCATTAGCCATCATATCTCTGCTGTCGTTGAACGTTTGCAATATCAAGAGCAACTTGAGCTCGCTATCGAAACTCGCACCAAAGAGCTCAGCATTGCTTACAACAAGTTGAAACTTGAAGTCTATGAAAGACGAAGAGCCGAGCGATTGCAGCAGTCTTTGTTTGAGATTGCGGACCTCGCAACATCCAATATTGATAGCCTAGAGTTTTACGAAGAGCTTCATCGGGTCATTAGTCACCTTATCCCAATCAATAATTGCTTTATCTCGTTGCTTAACGAAGAACGAAACACTTTAAGTTTCCCCTACTTTGTTTCACAGTTTGATCTACCTTCTCCTAAGCCTAGAGCCGTTAGTGACGGGTTAACTGAGTACATTTTATTAAACCATAAACCTAGATTATTAGAGCGCAGTGACATTAATGCATTAATTCAATCAGGAGAGCTCTATTGTGAAGCCCCTGAACTCAATGACACCCAAGAGATAAACCAGTGGATAGGCTTACCATTATTGATCCACGGAAAAGTCAGTGGTTCGCTCACCATTTACAGTTACAGCTATAGCCAAAACTACCAAGAAAAAGACTTAGAGCTGCTTACCTTTGTCTCGCAGCATATCGCCACAGCGATAGAGAAAAAACTCTCGTCAGAGTCATTGCAACTCAGCTACGAACAATTAGAAGAGAAGGTACATGAGCGCACTCAAGCGCTTGCTTGTGTAAATGAGGATCTTGAAGAAGAGATCCATCAGCGTAAACGCATTGAGCGACAACTGGTACATGACGCCAAACACGATAACCTCACAGGGTTACCTAATCGCGCCATGTTTATGGAGCGTTTATCGCAAACAATTAAGCATGCTCGACGCCACACTCTCGACAAGTTTGCAGTGCTGTTTATCGACATGGATAGGTTTAAGCTGTTAAACGACACTTTAGGTCATCTAGAGGGCGACCGTTTTCTAATTGAAACAGCCAAACGCCTGCACTTCTGCATTCGCAGTAACGACATGCTAGCCCGTTTAGGCGGTGATGAGTTTGTTATCTTATTGGATTCCGTTGGCAATCAGAAAGATGCTGAAGATGTCGCTGAGCGTGTATTAGTTGAGTTGTCTCACCCCTTTACCCTTTCAAACCAACAAGTCAACTCCAGTGCCAGTATCGGAGTTGCCATGAGTGACTCAAGCAATTCAGACACGAGTGAGTCGGTGCTGCGCAACGCTGATAACGCAATGTACCAAGCGAAATCAAAAGGTAAAGGTTGCTACGTGATCTTTGATCACGGTAACAATAAGCAACAAGTCCAAGAACTTGAGCTAGAAAACGAACTCAAGATGGCACTTAAAAAAGGCGAGCTACAACTTAGCTACTTACCTATAATGGAACTCGACACTGAGCGGGTCATTGCATTTGAACCAAGATTATTTTGGCATCATCCAACGCTAGGCAAAGTGAAGCAATTGCAGCTCAATAACATTGCTGAGCACTGCAATTTGCTTATAGAGTTGGATAATTACCTGCTAGCAAGCATTAATGAGGGGTTTCAAACATTAGAACAGCAATTTGGCGTCGACTTCCATTTGCAGGTTTCAATATCAAGCCAGCATTTAAATCACAAGCATGCACTGAGATCATTAAAGAATAAGATTAAGCAATGCGGCTTTGATCTGAGCAAACTAACACTCTTTTTCAATGAGAAAGCCTTCGTACAAAATACCAATAACCACATTAACGCTTTTGAAATACTCAGCAGTCTCAACGTGCAGTTAGGGATAGAAGCTTACGGCAGCGCTCATAGCGCTATAAGCAGCTTAACCTTTTTACCTATTCAGTCATTAAAGCTAGATCCAAGCTACGCAACTCACCTCGAAAGTGAACAGTACCTCAAGCTTATAAAAGCCTATTACAGCGCCGCTCGTGCGCTAGAGCTTGAAATATTCGCGGTGGGAATTTGCAGTAAAGCACACTGCCAAGTGTTATCAGAGATAGGCTTTAAGAAAGGCCAAGGTATTGCGCTGGGTAAAGTATTTGAACTTAATAGCGCAAAAAACCAAGCGTGCGCTTAACGCAGCAGAATGCGGATCTGCTGCGCGGTAAAATATAAAACATTTACTTCTTAAACATATCTCTCAGGTTAGCAATATTGCTCTTACCTTTTTGCTGTAGTTGTTCTGCACTTTGCACTGGCTTACGATTTTCCCAGATCAAGTCATCTTGTGGTAACTCCATCAAAAAACGACTGGGTTCACAACGTATCGTTTCACCAAACTGTCGGCGCTCACGACAGATCACAAACCACAGCTCTCTTTGTGCTCGCGTGATCCCTACGTAGGCTAAGCGACGTTCTTCATCGACATTACCTTCATCAATACTGCTTTGATGAGGCAAAATGCGTTCTTCTGCGCCGACCATAAATACGAATGGGAACTCCAAGCCTTTTGATGCATGTAAGGTCATCAACTGCACTTGGTCTCCACCTTCATCTTCGCTATTACGCTCCATCATGTCGCGTAACGTTAAGCGAGCCACCACCTCCTGCAGTGTCATCCCCTCATCAAGATCGTCACCTTCAAGCATTTCAGTAACCCATCGGTACAGCTCCGAAATGTTTTTCATGCGCATCTCGGCAGCTTTAGCGCTGGTACTGGTTTCGTAGAGGTAGTCTTCGTAATTGATCTTTCTGATCAACTGCTTTACCGCTTCAACGGGCTCGCCGCGCAAAGCGACCTCTCCCGTTTCAACCACAAAACGGCCAAACTGGTACAAAGAAGCCATCGCCGCTGGAGGCAGTTCATGGTTCAGATCGGCCTCAAAAATGGCGGCAAACATTGAGATCTGTTTTTTGTTAGAGAAGTTACCTAAACGCTCTAATGTGGCAGGGCCAATACCTCGTTTAGGCAGGTTAACAATCCGTAAAAAGGCATTATCGTCATCAGGATTCACCACCAAGCGCAGGTAAGCCATGATGTCTTTAATCTCAGCTCGACCAAAAAAGGATGTCCCGCCGCTAAGCTTATAAGGGATACGGTTGGTCATTAGCGCCCGCTCGAGTAAACGAGACTGATGGTTACCACGGTACAAAATAGCGTAGGCACCATACTGGGTGCGCCCAACAAACTTATGTCGGATAATCTCCGCCACAACCCGTTCGGCTTCTTGCTCCTCATTTGCCGCAATTAATACCCGAATAGGCTCACCATAAGCGAGTTCGCTAAACAGGGCTTTTTCATAAATATGCGGGTTGTTGGCGATCAGTATGTTTGCGGCACGTAAAATACGCTGACTAGAGCGGTAATTTTGCTCCAGTTTTATCAATTTTAATTTAGGGAAATCTTTGCCAAGCAACACCAGGTTCTGCGGTTTAGCCCCGCGCCACGAGTAGATTGACTGATCGTCGTCACCCACCACGGTAAAACGAGCCCGCTCACCCACGAGCAACTTCACCATCTCGTATTGACTAGTGTTAGTGTCTTGATATTCATCCACCAGCATATATTTAAACCGAGTCTGCCAGCGCGTCCTCACCTCTTCATTTTGTCTAAGCAATAAAGTAGGCAACAGAATTAAATCATCGAAATCGAGCGCGTTATACGCTTTCATGTGCTGAGCATAGCGATGGTAAAGCACCGCAAATAACTGTTGCTGCTCATCCTTAGCAATCTTGGTGGCTTGCTCTGGAATAACCAAATCCCCTTTCCAATTGGAAATAGTGGTCGCCAGCGAACGTAATAGATCTTTATCCTCATCTAACTCGTCTTGCGTCAGCTCTTTCAGCAAAGATAAAGTGTCTTGATCATCAAACAGTGAGAATCCAGGCTTTAACCCAACCACTTTATGCTCACGCTTGATGATCTCTAACCCTAGAGTATGAAACGTCGAAATCCATAGACCACGAGCTTCTTTACGCCCCATAGACTTAGAGACACGCTCTTTCATCTCGCGCGCAGCCTTATTGGTAAAGGTCACAGCGGCAATATTGCGGGCCTTATAGCCACACTTGTCGACCAGATAACCAATCTTGTTAATAATCACTCTGGTTTTGCCACTACCTGCACCAGCAAGCACTAAACAAGGGCCACTGACATAGTGGACGGCTTCATTTTGTCCGGGATTGAGCTTCATCTGTACTTAACAACCAAGGTATATGAAAGGGGGTACTAGAAAACGAATGATAGCAGAAAGCTAAGGGCTGTAGATCTTCCGAGCTTAGTTTTTGTTTGACTCTTTACCGTAAAGAATAATGATTTTAGTACACAGCTTCAGCGATGATGCTTAGCGGGCTAAACGAAAAGCTCGTAACGCATTCTAGTCGTAAAAGAATAGAAGCATTGAAACGAACCCTAAGGGCCGCGCTTATAGCTGACGATACTCGTCACTATTTTTACAGACTATAATTAATAGAACATTATCTGCCTTTTGTAGTTCAATTTTGTAAAGAGTCTTCCGCACGCTTTATATTTCTTGCCAATTCTCGGTGTGATCACTAGACTAGTGAATGAACGTTCATTCATACCCTGGTAACAACTATGCCAAACAAACGTGACTTAATTTTAAGAGCGACAGAGAAGATTATCGCTTCTAGTGGTATTCAAGGCCTGTCAATGCAACAAGTGGCTAATGAAGCGGGTGTCGCGGCGGGCACAATCTATCGCTACTTTAAAGACAAAAACGAATTGATCTTAGAGCTTAGGAAGGACGTCCTAGCGCATGTTGCAGCCTTTATATTAGAAGACCACCAGCTTGGTACATTAGAGCAAAGGTTTAAACGTATATGGTTAAAAATGCATAGTTTTGGTAAACAGCGCACTCCAACAAATTTAAGCTATGAGCAGTATGCTCATCTACCTGAAATCAATAATGAAGAGATCCGCAATATCGAAATCACCCTGTTTGCACCACTAAAGCAACTTTTTGATGAGGGCAAAGCCGCTGGCATTATGCAGCCTTTGCACCCACGCGCCTTATATGCGCTCTCTATGGAACCTGCAATGGCCATCGCTCGAACAACTCGTCGTGGACAGATCCAGTATGAAGCCCATGAAATCGAACTTGCTTGCGATCTATGCTGGAAAACGATTCTAATCCCCATTAAACCCACTCATTAAAGGAGCTATCAGGACATGAAAAAATGGACCCTGGTAATGTTAATTATCGCCATACTCGCATTTGGTTCTGTCATTGGATTTAACCTGTTTGTAAAAGGTAAAATTGCCGATGCTATTGC
Source organism: Shewanella sp. GutDb-MelDb (assembly GCF_002836075.1). Taxonomy (NCBI): domain Bacteria; kingdom Pseudomonadati; phylum Pseudomonadota; class Gammaproteobacteria; order Alteromonadales; family Shewanellaceae; genus Shewanella; species Shewanella sp. GutDb-MelDb. Next base: position 13,926 of record NZ_PJBM01000223.1, read on the forward strand.
TAATATGCCCGAGCCAGTCGCTCCAGTGACCGCTATCACTGTTGCATCAAACACTTGGCAGTCGACCATTAATGCCATTGGCTTTGTGGAGCCCAATCAAGGGGTCACTATCGCCAATGAACTTGCAGGTGTAGTGTCAGCAATTAAATTTGAAAACGGTAGCCGTGTTGAAACAGGCCAAATGCTGATTGAGCTCGATTCTAAAGTAGAGAAAGCCAACCTTAAGAGTAAGCAAGTACAGCTGCCTGCCGCGAGAGAAGACTTTAAGCGACTCACCAAATTGTACCAACAGAACTCAGTGTCTAAACAAGACCTTGATAACAGTGAATCAAAATACTTGGCACTTGTGGCTGATAGCGAAGGCTTAAGCGCCACAATTGGCCGCCGTGAAATCAGCGCTCCCTTTGGAGGCTTGGTGGGTATTCGTAACGTCAATTTAGGTGAGTACCTACAAACAGGCACTAAAATTGTGCGTCTTGAAGATATCAGCACCATGAAAATTCGTTTCACCATTCCACAAACGCAGTTACCGCATATCGCGACAGGACAAGCTGTGCATGTTTATGTTGACGCTTATCCGACCGAACCCTTTGAAGGCATAATATCGGCAATTGAACCCGCTGTTTTTTACCAAAGTGGTTTGATTCAAGTACAGGCACAAATTCCCAATACCGATTCAAAATTGCGTAGCGGGATGTTTGCTAAAGTCGACATCCTGTTGCCTGAACTCGTTGAGCAAATCGTGCTACCACAAACGGCCATCAGCTTTACCCTTTACGGCAACTCAGTTTATGTCATTGAAGACAAAGTCGAAGACGGCGAGCAAGTTAAACGCGTTAAACAGATCAACGTGAATGTCGTTGAACGTGGCATTCATAATGCGTTAGTGACAGGCGAGATAAAGCCTGGCGATATGATCGTCACCTCAGGCCAAGTTCGCTTGAGCAACAATAGCAAAATCAGTGTGAGTGAGGATAAAGCATTAACGCCTCCCGCCACATTGCCACAGCTATAAGCGGAGGTCAGAGTCATGCGCTTTACTGATATATTTATCCGCAGACCTGTGTTGGCTGCGTCAATTAGCTTTCTAATCCTATTACTTGGCTTTTATTCGCTAAACAGTATGCAGGTTCGAGAGTACCCTGAAATGACCAATACCGTGGTCACTGTCACCACCAGTTATTACGGTGCCGATTCAAACTTGATACAAGGCTTTATTACCCAGCCGCTTGAGCAAGCTTTAGCTCAAGCTGACAACGTTGATTTCATGACCTCAGACAGTTTTCTGGGTAGCTCAAAAATCACCGTTTACATGAAACTCAACACCGACCCCAATGGGGCATTGGCAGACATTCTCGCTAAAGTTAACTCAGTACGGTCGCAGCTTCCTAAAGAAGCAGAAGACCCAACGGTTGACATGTCTACCGGCTCGCAGACATCGGTGTTATACATCTCATTTTACAGTGAGCAAATTAACTCTAGCCAAATTACCGACTATCTTGAGCGCGTGGTAAAGCCAGAATTATTCACCATTGATGGTGTCGCCAAAGTCAACCTTTATGGCGGTATTAAGTACGCCATGCGCATTTGGTTAGATCCAGCACGTATGGGGGCTTTTAGCCTATCGTCGACCGACGTAATGAACGTACTACAAGCTAACAACTATCAATCTGCAGTGGGTCAGGCAAACAATACTTTCACCCTGTTTAATGGCACCGCAGACACCCAAGTCGCCACCGTTTCCGAGTTAGAAAAACTGGTGGTCGGCAGTCAGGACGGCCTGGTTATTCGTCTTGGTGATATTGCCGATGTCAGCTTAGAAAAAAGCCATGACGTTTACCGCGCACTCGCCGATGGGCAAGAAGCGGTTGTTATTGGCTTAGACGTCACCCCAACAGCTAACCCACTGATTGTGGCTGCTGATGCGCGTGCGATGATGCCAGATATCACCCGTAACCTGCCGGTATCAATGAAGGCGCGTATCCTTTATGACTCGTCACTGGCGATTGATGAATCGATCAATGAAGTGATCAAGACGATTGGCGAAGCGGCACTAATTGTGATTGTGGTTATCACCCTCTTCTTGGGCTCATTCAGGGCGGTCATTATTCCAATAGTCACCATCCCGTTGTCACTGATTGGTGTTGCCGTCGTCATGCTGATGTTTGGCTTTACACTCAACCTAATGACACTGCTGGCGATGGTGCTGGCGATTGGCTTAGTGGTGGATGACGCCATCGTGGTCGTTGAGAATGTCGACCGGCATATCAAACTTGGCGAAACCCCCTTTAGAGCAGCGATAATAGGTACCCGTGAAATAGCAGCTCCTGTTATCTCAATGACCATTACGTTAGCCGCAGTGTATGCACCAATTGCGTTAATGGGCGGAATAACTGGCTCTCTGTTTAAAGAGTTTGCACTCACCCTTGCTGGTGCGGTATTTATCTCCGGTATTGTGGCACTCACGTTATCGCCAATGATGTGCTCTAAGATCCTCAAAGCCCACTCTGAGCCGAATAGGTTCGAGCGTGGCGTTGAGCGTTTTCTTAATGGCCTCACCAACCGCTACAGCCGCATGTTAAGTGCAGTGCTTAATCACCGTCCGGTAATCGTCGCATTTGCCATAATTGTGTTTGCGTCTTTACCAGTGATGTTTAGCTTTATTCCCTCAGAGCTGGCTCCTAACGAAGACAAAAGCGTTGTGATGATGATGGGCACAGCACCTTCAAGTGCTAACTTGGATTATATTCAGTCCAATATGTCGATAGTCACAGACATGATCACTGCCCATCCAGAAGCGGCTGCATCACTTGCCTTTGTGGGTGTGCCAAATGCGAACCAAGCATTTGGTATCGCACCGCTGGTGCCTTGGAGTGAGCGAGATAAAAGCCAGAAAGAGATGCAAAAAATACTCGGGAAAGAAGTTAAAACGGTTCCTGGTATGGCGGTTACGACCTTCCAAATGCCTGAGCTTCCTGGTGCCTCTGGTGGCTTGCCAATACAATTTGTGATCACCAGTTCAGCATCGTTTGAGAGTCTGTTTCAAATTGGTAGTGGCGTACTTGAAAAAGTGCAGCAAAGCCCACTGTTTGTTTACTCAGAAATTAACCTTAAGTTTGATTCAGGCACCATGAAAATCCACATCAAACGTGATTTAGCCGGTGCTTATGGCATCACCATGCAAGATATTGGTATTACGCTAACCACAATGATGAGTGATGGTTATGTTAACCGTATCAACCTCGACGGGCGCTCATATGAGGTTATCCCTCAAGTTGACCGAAAATATCGTGCTAACCCTGAATCACTTGCAGGTTATTACGTCACCGCGGCCGACGGGCGCTCTATTCCGTTATCCAGCTTGGTCGACATAGAGATGATCTCAGAGCCACGATCATTACCGCACTTCAACCAAATGAATGCAGTAACGGTTGGCGGCGTAGCCACCCCAGGTGTTGCTATTGGTGATGCGATTGCCTTCCTGCAAAACATTGGTGATAACGATTTACCTAAAGGTTATAGCTACGACTTCCTTGGCGAAGCCCGTCAATACGTCACCGAAGGTTCAGCGCTATATGCGACATTTGCTTTAGCACTGGCGATTATCTTTTTGGTTCTCGCTAGCCAGTTCGAAAGCCTGAGAGACCCGCTAGTGATCTTGGTTTCTGTGCCATTAGCCATCAGTGGCGCGTTAATCGCACTTGGCTGGACCCACGTTATGGGGCTATCTTCGATGAATATCTACACCCAGGTCGGGCTCATAACCTTAGTTGGCCTTATTACCAAACACGGTATTTTAATGTGTGAAGTCGCCAAAGAGGAGCAACTGCATAACGGCTTAAGTAGAGTAGATGCTATTAAGCACGCAGCCACCATTAGATTGCGTCCGATCTTAATGACCACAGCAGCAATGATAGCGGGACTCATACCATTGCTCTTTGCTGTAGGTGCAGGAGCCGTTGCCCGTTTCAATATTGGACTGGTTATTGTCTCTGGCCTTGCCATCGGGACTATTTTCACCCTGTTTGTATTGCCCGTTATCTATACCTATTTGGCAGAAAAGCACCAGCCTTTGCCAGTATTTGATGAAGAGCTACAACCGGAGTCGTAATCCATAACCGACAGCATAAGGGCCCACGACGAGATATGGTTGTGGGCCTTTTTTTTATCTGTTGCCGAAGTGCCTCTACACGGCACTCAGCAAATGGTGAATCTTTTGGCAATCGCCATCTCCTAAGGTACAATAACTGCCATACTGAACAGGCACCCTAGCGGATATTAAAGATGATCAATCCAAAGAAAATCGAAGAAGTTGCCAAGCAACTTAGCGAAAGTCTACCCAGTGGACTAAAGCAGTTTGCCGGCGAATTTGAAGAACGCAGTAAGCAAGTTTTGCAAAACCAGCTACAGAAGTTAGATGTTGTTTCGCGTGAAGAGTTTGAAGTACAGCAGCATGTATTAATCAAAACCCGTGAAAAACTAGAAGCACTGCAAGCTCAAGTGGATGCACTAGAAGCTAAACTTAACGCTGAAGACTAATCTCAATATTATTTGACCCAAAAAAGCACCCTTTAAGCGGTGCTTTTTTATATTATGGCTATCCTGTTCTCAAATAAGCATATTTTAGTTTGGCTTGCGCTGTGCAAATAGAATTAGACACCCCGCCAGTAACACTAAGTCTTTAACAATAAACTGGCCACTCCCAGTCAAAACGGGAAAACCTAAGCTGGTTTCCACAGCTGGCAGCGTAATAATAAAAGTCTGTGTCGCAGCAAACGTTAACGCCGCCATCCCAAGCCCAAAAACATAAGTCTTATCAGACCAACGCCCTAACAGCATCCCCGTCACCGCGAGTAACTCGACCACACCAATGAAGTAAGATCCATGCAGCACGCTAAAGAGTGAGTAGATCCAGCTAAACAGCGGACTCGTGCTCATTAGCCCTTCAATACCATCCGCTTCAATTTGGGTAAACTTCATCGCTCCGATCCAAACCATCACCAATAGAATGCCAGCAAGCACCAGTTTCACCGCCACTTTGTTAACTATTGTATGGTTGGCATAATATGAGGCCAGATATAACGAAACGGCTGAGATCCCCAAATACTTAATCAGTCCCTGCCCTGCGCCAATCGCTGGAAATCCCCCTAACGCGTCAATCCAAACGGGATGAGTCACTAGCATGAATAACGGCACTGTCGCTAATGCAGCATAAACATAGAGCATGATCTGGCTCCAACGCTGAGTTGGCATCATAAGCGCAACAACGACAACTAATTGCAATATACCTAAGACAGCTGCTAACCAAGGCATCGTGGGGAGATTGATTTCAAACAGTTGCTTAGTGAAGTACAGACTATCGGCCGCGGTAAAGCGAGTTATGGCAGTGAGCAACAAAAAGCTGCCTAACAAGTAACGGGATATTGTTACGCTGCTTGCAACTGACAATGATTTGAATGAAGTTAGCATGTAGGGCTCTCAATCTTTTTCAATAGTTAAGTCCAGCAATAGACCCGCGCTGGTGCAAAAGCCTTTCAAACATTTTGATATCAGTTAAAGAAGTTTAATTTACACTTCATGTAATTGAACTAGCATAGCCTGCCGTTAATCATTAATCTGCCATGCCATATAACTCCAGTCCACTCCAGTTTCACAGAGTGCTTCTGGGTAACAGACAACAGCTACCATCTTGCTCACTGAGGCCCATATTGAACCCTTTACATCGTGACGCTAAAACCAGTTCCAAACTCCTACTCATAGGCTGGGCGATGTTGATCCTTATCCCTGCGAGCCTTTATATTTTTTCAGTCACCATGTTCCCGCGCATTGAGCTCGATACTCACTTTGCACAATTACTGTATTGGATCACCAGCACTGGCACTGCACCCTATGGCATCGCCACGGGTATTGTCATTCTTATCGCTTGTTATCGCAGTCTTGCTAAGCCTCAGTTTTTACAGCTAGTACTCGCCGTTTCCATCAGCATGGCTGCCACCCTAAGCCTTAATCATTTTTTAAAACCCTTTTTTGCCGAAGCAAGACCTTATGCTGCGCTACTCGCTCAAGAATCACTGCTCAATACCGATGACTTTTATCAACACAACAAAAAAAACAAACGAGCGATGATTAGCACTGCCGTTGAACAACTGGAAGTCGCTCGCAACGATATTAACTTAAGCTCTGCCATTAAAGGACATTGGCAGCACGAGGTTGGTTATTCTTTCCCCTCGGGTCACACATTATTTGCCGTCACCTTGGCGCTAGTGGTTAGTTTCTACCTGTTATTAGCAGGGCAAACTCTATTGCCAACAGCACTCTTTAGTTGGGCGATTGCAATGGGCTTTAGCCGCATGTGGCTCGGCATGCATTGGCCACAAGATGTTCTCGCCTCAACCGTCATTGGCGGTATTATCGCTTTAAGCAGCATTGCAGTGATACAAACACTGTTGATAAGAGTGAATAGGGTGCAGAAACTATCAGCAAACGAATAGCGGGTAAGCTCCAACATCTTGAACTTAAATAGAATAAGGGTATGCTGCCTAAGACGTTATCTGACTTTTAAGAGAAACCCCAATGGCTGACATTCAATTAGACAAAATTGATCTGCATATCCTCAAACTGGTGCAGCAACATGGAAAGTTGTCTAACCAAGAACTTGCTGAGAAAGTCGGTCTATCTCCTTCGCCTTGTTCTCGCAGAGTCAAAGCGTTAGAAGAAGCGGGTTATATTGCAGGCTATGCCACCTTGCTTAGCCCTGCACATTTTGACTTAGCGCTGACCGCTTATATTCATGTGCGACTCGAAAAGCATTCAAGTGAGACTTTAGAGGGATTTGAAGCCAAAGTGGCCTCTTATGACGAAGTACAAGAGTGCTGTTTACTGACGGGTAGTGATGCCGATTACCAATTAAAAGTATTGGTTAAAGACATGTCCGCTTTTAAAGTTTTTCTGCTCGATAAACTCACCACCAATGAAAAGATTGCCGGTGTACACTCAAGCTTTGTACTTAAACAGGTCAAAAACCAAACACAGATCCCGCTCCCTCAGTCTGCTGACTAAATTAGCGCAAACCAGCCTCCAGTCTTGCCTATTGCGACTATAATCTGTGGATTCGGTCGCACTTTTCTAATAAACCAATAAATGATTAAATTGCGCCACAAGGGCGGTAAACGCTCATCAACGCAAAATAAAATCGTCAATTTGTGAGTTTTAAGGCTTTAATCTTGGTTTTATGCAAAATTAAGATTAACTCTACTTGTATTACCGACATTAACGCCTATTGATTGCGTTGACCTACGTATTTAAAACTCTATCATGCGCGCTCTTTCATTGGTTCGAGATCATTTATGAGCACTGTAAAACAGGGGCATTTCAGCTCTAGAATTGGCTTTATCATGGCCGCTGCAGGCAGCGCTGTTGGCGTGGGTAATATTTGGGGTTTTCCTACGCAGGCAGCAACTCATGGTGGTGGCGCATTTTTACTGGTATATCTCATTTTGATCTTGCTGCTTGGTTACCCGATGTTACTTGCGGAGCTGATGATTGGTCGCCACGGTCAAACCAACCCGGCAGACGCCATGGCAAAAATCGCCAACAATCCTATGGCTAAAAAGATAGGTAAAACTATCGGTTTTATCTCCATTATTACCGCCACCCTCATCTGTACTTTTTACAGCATATTGTCAGGTTGGTTTGTGAGTTTCGCCCTCGCGCCAGTGGCACAAATGGCCAATCAGCAACAGGTATCGGCTTGGTTAATGGACTTTTCGCTTTCCCGCAATCTGGTGTTTACGCTGGTCTTTATCGCCATGGTCATTTTGGTTATTCGCCAAGGCGTGCAGCAAGGGATCGAGCGCTGGTCAAAACGATTAATGCCAATGTTATTGATTATTTTAGTCGCCGGGGTGGCTTACATATTAACGCAACCGGGTGCAATGCAAGGGCTTGAAGTATTACTCGTACCTGATTTTAGCCGAATATTTGAAGCCGACGTACTGGTTGGAGCCCTTGGACAAACCTTCTTCTCGCTCACCATAGGTACCGGTGCAATGATGGTTTACGGAGCCTATTTAAACCAAAATGAGGATCTCGGCAAGCTAACCGCTTATGTCACGTTAACCGACACCAGTGTTGCATTTTTAGCGGCATTAATGGTGATCCCAGCCATGTACGTTGCACAGCACAACGGCGTACAGATATTCGCAGAAGATGGCAGTTTGCTCAATTCAGACACCTTAGTGTTTACCGTATTACCCGCGCTATTTGATACATTAGGCGGTGTAAGTCAGTATCTACTCGCCATTATTTTCTTCATGTTGATGACCATTGCAGGCCTCACCTCTGCTATCTCTATTGTTGAGGTTCCCACCAGCTACATAGTAGAGAAAACATCACTAGGCCGCGATAAAGCAACGCTATTGGTTGGTGCCCTTATCGCTGTGTTATCTATGGTGGTGGTGTTTAACTTCAACACCCTATTTGGATTGATGATCACTTTAACCACCGAGCGAGCTCAGCCGTTAATCGCCTTAGGCATCGCCATCTTCTTGGGTTGGGTTTGGAGCCGTAACAAGTTGATTAACACCATTGCAGCGCAAGATGGAGTAAAAGCTGACAGCCTGTTTTGGAAGCTATGGCCAGTGTATGTCAAGTTCGTTTGCCCGCTGTTGATTATCGTCATTATCATGCAGTTGTTTACTAAATAGCATTTGTTAAGCCAACCATGACTAAGCCGTCTTTCACTCAGTGACTTATTACTCGAAAGCGATGCAGAGTTAGCATGAAAAATCCCCACTTAGGTGGGGATTTCTATTAAGCTTTACTACCACTAACTTAACCATGTCACTGCAGCAATTTTTTATATCGCTATTTTTATACTATTTTCATTTTACAGCTATTAAAGCAGCGATTAATTTAGTGAAAAAACTATTTTTATTTTTATTAATTAGCTTTTAAGAACAAGTTTATCCCGGCCGTCTGACTCGATAACCAATAGAATAAATAATATCTTCTCCACTACACTTACTATTTTCAAAATAGCTTTTTTCTGCACAATGACCATCTCCAGTCTCCAAGCAAAACTGAAATTGAGTACTGGTTTTAATCGGCTCTTGTATAATACCTTTCGATAATTCAGACCACTTCCATTGTTTTATACTTAATTTTGCTTGTTTAGCAAAGTACTTACTATTGGATGCGATTACTTTTATATCTCTAATTTCGTAATCTGGAGTGATGACATACTCTATTGAAGCGCAGCCCTCTTTTCCTTCTCTAGCAGTTTCAATGGGGTATTGAGGAGAAAAACGTTCTAGGCTTTCCCATTTTGTTGAGACCAATTCAGCTTCAATTAACTGTACATGTTGATACTGCTCTGTGGGTGCAGTCTTACAACCGGCTAAAACAAGTATCCCTACTATTCCTGAAATATATCGATTCATGCCAAACTCCTTTTGTATTCCTAACCGCTTATTCAATAGCAGCATGATAACGTCCTTGGCTGCTAGATTGACGTATCAAAATATCACTGTTAAGTAATTGTTGCAAAATAAATTTATCACGATAACCGTAAATAAAAATATCTTTACGAAGTCTATTAGTCAGTACGCAACAACTCTTCAGCTGCCATTAAACACTCATCTCCATCTAGGAGTCCGAATTAACAAACCTTATCTTCCCCGTTGGACATGTTCGCTTTCAGATGATTTCACCGCAGTGCTGAGGGATTAATTATTATAAAATCAAGGCGGGGACAAGAACTTTAGTAAAGCGCAACATTACATCCTAACAATTATGGCTCCAATGGCCTACGCATGTGCAGATATAACTGAGCCTTACTGCAAGTCAATCTAACCTCCATCAATGAAGATAAAGGAAGAAGCTACAATCTCGACCCACTTTTCAGCAGTGAGGGTGAGTTACAAATTAAAATCTATGTAACCATAAGCAACCCAATAAGCCTGATTGGTTAATACTTTACCCATCCCTTTACATGGTATTAATAATTGAGAACATCATCACAAGACTCAAAAAAACAATAAAGGTGAGTCTGATAAGTTACTAATAATTATTTTTTAATAAACAAGATGTTCTATGGTGCTGCAATGTGGAAACTCAGATAATTTTAGACAAAAATATTATGGAAAATCAGAATCAGCGACAATCAAAAGAAGTAACCTACCCAGATAGTTATAAAATTCTATCTACCACCGATCTTAATGGTTACATCACTCATGTGAACAAGGACTTCTTACAAACATGTGGTTATGAAAAGTCTGAGCTGGTCGGTAAACCTCATAATATTATTAGACATTCTGATATGCCCAAAGCAGCATTTAAAGATCTCTGGCAAACAGTTCAAGGTGGTCGTTCTTGGATGGGGCTGGTCAAAAATAAGTGCAAAGATGGCAGCTATTATTGGGTGAATGCTTTTGTCACACCGATAAGACATCAGGGAAAAGTCACCGAATACCAATCTGTAAGAACTAAACTAGAGCCATCACTAAAGGCGAGAGCTCAAGCCTGTTACGACGCCATTAATAGTGGTAAAAAAATTAAACCTAAAAATCGTCTCTCTATTGTTCAATCTTTAGGTCTTAGTTGGGCTATCTCATTGTTGATGATCTACTTAGCCACAATATCATCTATACCCGTTAGTCTGGGGTTAGGCGCTGTTGGTCTATTCAGTTTCTTTCTACCATTAAGACGGTTAAACACACGGCTTAATCATCTGATGACCATGAGTAAAAAGGTTCATGACTGCGCGCTAAATCAGGTCATTTATACTGGATATCAAGATGAATTATCCCACATTGAATTAAGCTTAAGAATGCAAAGAGCGGAGAGCCTAGCCATTTTAGGCCGAGTTAAGAACAGCTCTGAAGAGTTACAAGAGAGTATGGTGGAACATGATAAACAGAATAATTCCAATCAAATTCATCTAGTTGAGCAATCATCAAATCTTGAGCAGGTTGTTGTCGCCATTGGGCAGATGAATGAAGCAGTAACCGACATAGCAAAGAGTACCACCAGCTCCGCCGATGAAATTTCAACTTTGGTTGAAAAGATCGAAACCACTCAATCAGCATTGAAGACAAGCCAAACAACCACCTCTGAGATCACTGGGTTGTTGTCGGAGTCACATCAGTCAATTTCAGAGCTCGAATTACAGTGTGTAAAAGTAAAGTCGGTATTGGAAGTGATTGATAGCCTAGCCCAGCAGACAAACCTGCTGGCACTCAATGCGGCAATTGAAGCAGCACGCGCGGGTGAAGCTGGACGGGGTTTTGCGGTAGTTGCCGATGAGGTTAGAAGCTTGGCTAATCACTCTCAAACATCCGCCCATGAGATCCAGTCAATCATCGATACACTAAGCAAGACAACGGCACAAGCTGTCAGTCAAATGGAACAGAGTCACGAGTTGACTGAAAAAAGTGTTGAATCAAATCAGATATTATCTGACAGCTTGCAATCTGTTAGCGATGGTCTGCATCTGATGGAAGCCAACGGCGAACAGATAGCAGTTTGTGCTGAAGAGCAATCAACTGTCATTAATCAAGTTTACGCTAATGCGATGGATCTTAAATCGAGCACGAATATGTTCATAAAAAATTGTGAACATGCAGCAAGCTGCAGCAAAGAGGTTACGGCGCAAAGTGGTAGGCTATTGGAGTTGGTAGTACAGTTTGATCACTAACAAAGAAGAAGTCGCTACTTATTACCACACCTTGATTCAGAGACAAGTATTGAAGCCTTCATCCATATTGAACGGGTGGTTTTTTCTCAACATTGAATAAAAACATCTACCTATAAAAAGGCCAGTCACTAATGTGGCTGGCCTTAATTAAACACTATTGATAAGCGCTACGATGATGACATCGTTAACTCGAAAACCTAAAAAGTTCGCGAGTTACGCCAGCACCTCTTCAAGTGCCTTGATACATAGCGCGACATTTTCACGACGGGCAGCATAGCCCATTAAACCAATGCGCCAAGCTTTGCCTGCCAAAGTGCCAAGCCCAGCCCCTATCTCTAGGTTATAGTTTTCCAATAGCTGCTTGCGTATTTTAGCGTCATCTATTCCTTCAGGAATATAGACCGCATTAAGCTGAGGTAATCGAACCGCTTCAGCAACCACAAACTTAAGGCCTAATCGCTGCAAACCATGGCGCAACACTTGATGCATATCAGCGTGTCTCTGCCACGCTTGCTCCAACCCTTCAAGCGACAACAGACGCAATGACTCATGTAATGCATACAGTGCATTAACAGGTGCCGTATGGTGATAGCTGCGTTTCCCGCCACTTTCACCAGTCCAATAGCCCATTACCAAGGTTTGATCGAGAAACCAACTCTGTACAGGCGTCGTACGGGCTTTCATTTTCTCAACTGCAGCAGGAGAAAATGACACCGGTGACAAACCAGGTACACAGGATAGACACTTTTGGCTACCTGAATAGATAGCATCAATGCCCCATTCATCGACCCGAAGCTCAACGCCACCGAGAGACGTCACCGCATCAACAATCGATAAACAATCATGTTGTTTTGCCAAAGCACATAAAGCTTTAGCGTCAGACAAGGCGCCAGTTGAGGTTTCTGCGTGTACAAAAGCAAGAAACTTAGCATCAGGATTGGCCGCAAGTGCGCTAGCAACGTCATCAACTGAGACCGCTTCGCCCCATTTATTATCAACCATTACCGCAACGCCACCGCAGCGCTCGACGTTTTGGCGCATACGCTCACCAAATACACCATTACGACAAACAATCACTTTTTCACCGCGCTCAAGCAGATTAACAAAACAGGTTTCCATGCCTGCGCTACCAGGTGCTGACACCGCTAGCGTCATCTCATTGGTAGTTTGAAATGCATATTGGATCAGCGCCTTTAACTCATCCATCATGCCAATGAATAAGGGATCAAGATGACCAATAGTGGGTTTAGCTTGTGCAGCCAAGACTTCTGGATAAACGTCTGAAGGCCCGGGTCCCATCAGCACTCTGCGCGGTGGATTAAACGTTTCAGTATAGGGTGCTATTAACATTATATTTCCTTAGAAACAAAGTACGTTGGTGTGGTTAAGATTGAACTGCCTTGCCTAAACAAAAGCCCTCCGCTGACCGCAGTTATTATTATTATTTTCTTTAAGACCATATTACAAAACGAGACTTAACTCTATAAGTCTGCGAGAGTTTTATAAAAAAAGGACGCTTTCGCGTCCTTTTTTTAACAAACCACTTCAAAATGCTAAATTCTGCATTTTGAGAAGGTTCAATTATGGTCATTATCTTCAGTCGAAAATGATAATTTCAACTACAAAATTTTATATAAAAACCGCAATCTAGGCACGGTTATCGAGAAATAACCGATACGCTGGACTCTGGGTTTCCTCTTGATAGATGAAACCAAGCTCAATTAAAAACTGCTGAAAAGCAAGATTATCACTCTCTGGCACTTCAAAGCCGGCTAACACTCTGCCATAGGCAGCACCATGGTTACGGTAATGAAATAAGCTGATGTTCCACTTACTTTGCAGTGTGGTCAAAAACTTAAACAGTGCACCTGGGTGCTCTGGGAATTCAAAGCTAAATAAACGCTCTTCGAGCGGCTCAGGAGGATGTCCGCCAACCATATAGCGCACATGCAACTTAGCCGTTTCATCCCGGGAGAGATCCTGTACCCCAAAACCTTCAGATTCGAGGTTAGCGATAATCTCATTAAGCTCGCTTTGCCCTTCGGATATGCGAATACCCGCAAAAACAACCGCCTTATTACGACTACTGAACCGATAGTTAAACTCAGTCATCACCCGCTTATCGAGTAGCTCACAAAAACGCAGGAAGATCCCTGGACGCTCAGGTACCGTTACCGCAAGAATGGCTTCTTTTTGCTCGCCAAGCTCACAGCGCTCCGATACATAACGCAGGCTATGAAAATTGACATTAGCGCCGCTTAATATGGCGCCGAGCTTCTCGCCTTTGCCATTACTACCCACATATTTTTTAAGTCCCGCTAACGACAATGCACCTGAAGGCTCAGCTATCGCACGCGTATCTTCAAAAATATCTTTTACCGCTGCGCAAATTTCATCAGAGGTCACGGTGATAACATCATCAACATACTCGCGCGCTACCCTAAAGGGCTCTGCACCAATTTGCTTCACCGCCACACCATCGGCAAACAAACCCACTTGCGGCAGTATCACTCGCTCACCCGCATCGAGTGCCGCTTTCAAGCAGGCAGAATCTTCAGGTTCAACGCCAATGATCTTCACTTGTGGCCGCACCGCTTTGTAATAAGCAGCAATACCCGCAATTAAGCCACCACCGCCCACAGGAACAAATACTACTTCAAGATCGCGCTGTTGCTGTACCATCTCCTGCGCCACTGTCCCTTGTCCGGCGATAACCGCTTCATCATCAAATGGGGCAACGTAGACGCGCCCTTCTGTTTTAGCCAGATTCTGTGCGTAAGCATTGGCTTGATCGAAAGCCTGCCCATGCAAAACAACATTGCCACCGAGTCGCCTTACCGCATCAACTTTAATATCGGGGGTGGTTTCAGGCATAACAATAACCGCGCTAATACCACGCGCAGCAGCAGACATTGCCACCCCTTGCGCATGATTACCCGCCGACGCGCATACTACGCCACACTCACACTCTTCTTTTGTGAGCTCCGCAATCTTGTTATAAGCACCACGCAGCTTAAAAGAGTGCACTGGCTGCATATCTTCACGTTTAAGAAATACTTGGCAGCCAAGACGTCCAGAGAGCTTATTTAGGCTAGAAAGCGGCGTCACTTTAGCGACATCATAAACAGAAGATAGCAATATCTTTTGCAAATAATAATGCGCTAAGTCCAATTGTGGTTTTGATGCTACAGCCAACATAAACTACCTCTTAAGCCCATTAAATCGATTAAACCAGTTTACTGGTATCACGCACAGCACCTTTGTCGGCACTGGTCGCTAATAATGCGTACGCCTTTAGCGCCATCGACACTTGTCTTACGCGTCCTATTGGCTTCCACGCATTGGCGCCTAACGCCTCCATCGCTGTGCGACGCGCGGCTAGTTCAACATCACTAATGGCCAGTTTTATTGAACGAGCAGGGATATCAATCTCAATCCTGTCACCGGTATTCACTAAAGCAATCGTGCCACCCGCTGCCGCTTCTGGTGATACATGTCCAATCGATAATCCCGATGTGCCACCAGAGAAACGACCATCGGTGATCAACGCACACTTGTCCCCTAGGCCACGAGATTTAAGGTAACTTGTTGGGTAAAGCATCTCTTGCATACCAGGCCCACCTTTAGGGCCCTCATAACGAATAACTACGACATCACCCGCAACGACTTCGCCGCCTAAGATAGCAGCAACGGCATCATCTTGGCTTTCATAGACGCGTGCGCTACCGATAAATTTGTGATTTTCCACTTCAACACCGGCGGTTTTAACAATACAGCCATCTACCGCGATGTTACCGGATAGAACAGCGAGTCCACCCTCTTGGCTAAAGGCAAATTCACGAGTACGAATACAGCCCTCTTCGCGGTCAATATCAACACTGTCCCAACGGCAACTTTGGCTAAAGGCTTTAGTCGTTGGAATACCTGCAGGACCCGCGGAGAAAAATTTATGTACTGCAGCATCTTTGCTTTGAGCGATATCATATTTTGCCAGTACTTCAGCAAGGTTTTTACCGGCAACATGATAAGCGTCATTGTGCAGTAGACCGGCACGATCGAGTTCACCCAAAATACCCATTACGCCACCGGCGCGATGCACATCTTCCATATGGTATTTCGGTGTAGACGGCGCAACCTTACACAGGTGCGGTACTAGGCGAGATAGTCGGTCGATATCAGCCATGGTGAAATCAACTTCCGCTTCACTTGCCGCGGCAACCAAATGCAATACCGTGTTGCTCGAACCGCCCATGGCGATATCAAGTGTCATGGCATTTTCAAACGCATTAAAGTTAGCAATATTACGTGGCAATGCTGACTCATCGTCATCTCGATAATAACGCGTCGCAAGATCCATAATACGGCGACCCGCTTCTAAGAACAGTTCACGACGATCAGAGTGAGTCGCCAACATTGAACCATTACCCGGCAATGACAAACCTAGCGCTTCGGTTAAGCAGTTCATTGAGTTAGCGGTAAACATGCCAGAACATGAGCCACATGTTGGGCAAGCACTTCGCTCAATTTGCTCGCTGTCGGCATCCGACACACGTTCATCGGCGCCCGCCACCATAGCATCAACTAAATCAAGCTTAATAATTTTGTCTGACAGCTTAGTCTTACCCGCTTCCATCGGGCCACCAGAGACGAAAATGACTGGAATATTCAGTCTAAGCGCCGCCATCAACATGCCAGGAGTAATTTTGTCGCAGTTAGAGATACACACTAGCGCGTCGGCGCAGTGTGCATTCACCATATACTCAACGCTGTCGGCAATCAGCTCACGTGATGGCAAGCTGTAAAGCATGCCGCCATGGCCCATTGCGATACCGTCATCAACAGCAATGGTGTTGAACTCTTTAGCAATACCGCCCGCCTCTTCGATTGCGCCAGCCACTAAAGAACCCATATTTTTAAGATGAACGTGACCCGGCACAAACTGAGTAAACGAGTTAGAGATAGCGATAATTGGTTTACCAAAATCGCCATCTTTTACACCCGTGGCGCGCCAAAGTGCACGTGCTCCGGCCATGTTACGACCTTCGGTACTGGTTGCTGAACGTAATTTTGGCATTGCTATAATCCTTATTTAAAGAAGGCTTTAGGTTCTAAAAGACCCACCCTGACCTTCTATTTTAATTCTTTAACCAAAGGCATTTGCCTCAGATTTATATAATTCGTCTTAGCTTTCCCGGCTTTCATCAGCAAAGCGTCCGGACGTTCCGTAATCCGTCAGCGAAGCGTTCACCCGGCTTCTAACCGGCTCTAAGTCTGCTTCTAACCCGCTCTTACCGTCTTCTAACCGTCTTTAAATCTGCTTCCAACCCGCTCTTAATCGGCTTCTAACCGGCTCTAAGTCTGCTTCCAACCCGTTCTTAACCGGCTTTTAATCGTCTCTTAATCTGCTTCTAACCTATTTTTTCAACGGTTCTAACCAACCCCATTTATCTTCAGTTTGACCATTAAACAGACCAAAGAAACTCGCTTGAACTATTTTAGTGATGTCACCGCGCTTACCGTTGCCCACTTCGATGCGATCAACGCTGCGTACTGGAACAATCTCTGCTGCGGTGCCCGTCATAAAAATTTCGTCAGCCAAATAGAGAAATTCGCGAGACATGTTCTCTTCCACGACTTCATAGCCATTATCTCGGGCCAGAGTGATAATGGAATCGCGGGTTAACCCCATCAGAATAGCGGCAGTAGCGGGTGGTGTGTAGATTTTATTCTTCTTCACCACAAAAATATTTGCCCCCGCAGCTTCACTGACCAGACCGTTGGTGTCTAGTGCAATACCTTCATCAAAACCGTTACGCTTAGCTTCGGTAGAAATCAGTAGTGATGACAAATAATTGCCACCCGCTTTGGCGCCAGTAGGGATGGTATTTGGCGCTAAACGATTCCAAGAGGTGATTGCAACATCAACACCGGCATCCATACTGTCTTCACCTAGATAGGCGCCCCAAGGAAAAGCTGCCACTAATACATCGCACTGCGCATCTTTGGGGGGCGTAATGCCCATGCCGACATCACCGTAAAAAGCTAACGGGCGAATATAGGCGCTGGATAAACCGTTATCTAACACCGCATCACGACACGCTTGCATCAACTCATCAAAGCAATAAGGAATAGGCATGCGATAGATTTTTGCTGAATCAAACAAACGCTGTATATGCTCGGTCAATCTAAAGCCCGCTGGCCCTGCGGGGGTATCGTAAATACGAATACCTTCAAACACCGACGTACCGTAATGCAAAGCATGCGACATGACATGCACCTTGGCATCACCCCAAGGCATCATTTCACCATTAAACCAAATTAACTCAGCTGTTTTAGCGGCCATATTCTTATCCTTTTGCAGATTCGGTAGTCTTGTTTGTTTGACTTGCCAACACTTGGCAGTCCAGTACATCAATTAACTTTTTTATTTGATTGGTTAACAAAGCAATCGCTCTGTCGCTTTGCACTGACATATCAATACTGGTGGTGTTATTTTCGTTGAGCTGCATCTGTAAACTAGTGACTTTAAAACCGCGATGACGGACGACGCGCAAC
Source organism: Shewanella sp. GutDb-MelDb (assembly GCF_002836075.1). Taxonomy (NCBI): domain Bacteria; kingdom Pseudomonadati; phylum Pseudomonadota; class Gammaproteobacteria; order Alteromonadales; family Shewanellaceae; genus Shewanella; species Shewanella sp. GutDb-MelDb. Next base: position 32,176 of record NZ_PJBM01000223.1, read on the forward strand.
ACCCGCTCTAATACTTCCGGTTGCTGCTGCACATTAATTGCTACTGAGTAGTGGCTCATGTTTGCTTCTCCATCTCATCCATCATGTCTTGGTTTGACGCCCCTGGCGGGACTAATGGCCATACATTGTGCGCATCATCTATCGACACGTGCAGTAGGAATGGCCCTTCACTATTGAGCATTTCATCTAAGCCTGCTTCAACTTCGCTGGCCAAGGTAATGTTACGCCCAGGAATATCAAAGGCAGATGCCATTTTGACAAAGTCTGGGTTATCAGAAAGGTCAGTTTCGCTATAACGCTCTTCAAAGAATAGCTGCTGCCATTGCTTAACCATGCCTAACTTTTGATTATCGACTAGCAAAATTTTAACCGGTAAACGTCGGCGCTTGATGGTGGTAAGCTCTTGCACGTTCATCATAAATGAACCATCACCCGACACTGCCACCACCATAGCACTTGGTCGCGCGACTTTGGCGCCAATCGCGGCAGGCAAGCCAAAGCCCATAGTGCCAAGCCCGGAACTTGAAAGGTGATCTTCTGGGCGACGAAAATACATGTGCTGCGCCACCCACATTTGGTGCTGACCCACATCGCAAGAAACCACACTATCTTCAGGTAGTTTTTGCGCTAAACGATGCAACATTGCTGGGGCATAAATCAATTCACCTGGACGGTCATAACGCCATGGGTGTTGCTCTTTTAAATTTTTAACTGCGTCTTGCCACGCTTCAATCTGCATACTTTGACTCAATGCAGGTAGGATTTGACGCAAATCGCCTGCAATGGCCACTTCTGGCATTCTTAATTTGCCCAGCTCAGCGGCATCAATATCGAGGTGAAGCACTTTGGCATTTTCAGCAAACGAGGCTAAACGCCCTGTCACACGGTCATCAAAGCGCGCACCCACTACGATCAGTAAATCGCATTGTTGCACCGCTAGATTGGCCGCTTTGGAGCCATGCATGCCTAGCATGCCGAGGTAGCTCGGGGTGTCGTAACTGACGGCGCCGAGCCCTTTTAAGGTCGCCACCGATGGAATGCCCGTCGCGGCAATAAACTGTCTTAGCGGCTCAACTGCACTCGCCATGCCCACGCCGCCGCCCACATACAGCATGGGCCGTGAAGAGTGAGCCAGCAGTGCATTAGCAGCATCGATTTGGGTTTGAGTATGTTCTGGTTCTGGCATTACGGCTTGCAACGGCGTTTTGTAATCCACTAGCGCAATTTGAATATCTTTAGGTATATCGACTAAAACGGGGCCAGGGCGACCAGACGCTGCAATTTCAAATGCTTTATATAGCGTGGGCACTAACTCTTCAACATTGGTCACCATAAAGCTGTGCTTGGTACACGACAGTGACATGCCTAGTACATCAATCTCTTGGAACGCATCGGTACCGATAACGGCGGTGGAAACCTGACCGGTAATCGCGACCACAGGAACAGAATCGAGCAACGCATCTGCAAGTGAGGTAATAAGATTAGTGGCTCCGGGGCCTGAAGTGGCAAAGCAAACGCCAGTCTTGCCACTTGAACGAGCATAACCTACAGCAGCAAATGCGGCGCCCTGCTCATGGCGACTCAATAGATGTTCAACAGAACTGCCATACAAGGCATCATAGATCGGCATAATCGCACCGCCTGGATAACCAAACACCGTCTTTACCCCGTGTGCCGCGATGGTTTTTATTACTGCGTCGGCGCCCCGTATCATCTGCCCTTGTTCCATCTGTTCTTGCTCCACTACTCAATGTATCGATAACTTGGTTACGGCTTAATGGCGACACTCAATAATTTCAGCAGGCCTTTAAACGAAAAAACCCCCGTTCCTTTCGGCGCGGGGGTTGTTTGCAATCTTAAACCTAATTAGGTGTGTCGATTTAGCATGCGCGCCCCCCGCTGTGATTTAATAATCACGACGGTAATAATCACAATAATAATTTGGGCGGCTTGGCTAAACATACGTGACTCGTATTCCTAATTTGGGTCTTTGCTTAAATTCGGTATCGGTCTTCGTCGATCAGACCACTATTAAGATTTACCACAAAGCGAATAAAAAACACAATGAAAACTTTTGCATTATTAATAACATTCAAGCATTAGCCTTAGGTTTCCGGCTAGCAACTCGGTGTAAGAATAACTGACTGCCGCCTCTATTTATTGTCGCTAAGGTGTTAATTGTTAATGTTTTATTAAAAATACCTTACTAATCATCGGCTGCTTTACTCGGTGTTATTTCAGCATTGCCTGCCACTCGATTGAGTTACAGGCTCCGCTTCAGATAATATTAAGCTTCTTCAACAATGCGTTGCATTTCGGTCATGTAACCGCGAAGTTCTGCGCCGACGAACTCAACGGCAGTGTTACGGATCTCATCATTAACTTCGATAAGACGAAGATTATCAACACCGTTACTGGTCTCTTTTAAGCCAGCACCTAGGTATTCTGATGACATGCTTTCAACATAACCGCGTAACATAGGCACCGCTGCGTGGTTGAATAGGTAACAACCGTATTCAGCCGTATCAGAGATCACTATGTTCATTTCGTAAAGACGCTTGCGAGCAATGGTGTTAGCGATAAGTGGCGTTTCATGCAGTGACTCATAGTAAGCAGACTCTTCAACAATACCCGCGGCAACCATAGTATCGAACGCAAGCTCTACGCCCGCTTTGATCATCGCAACCAAGAAGATACCTTTATCGAAATATGCCTGCTCGTCAATTTGCTCATCACACTGTGGTGCATTTTCAAAAGCCGTTTCATTGGTTTCGCTGCGCCATTTAAGCAAATTAGCATCGTCGTTAGCCCAGTCTTCCATCATGGTTTTAGAAAACTCGCCACCGATGATATCGTCCATGTGCTTTTCGAATAATGGCTTAAGGATCTCTTTCAACTCCTCTGCCATTTCAAACGCTTTAATCTTAGCTGGGTTAGAGAGTCTATCCATCATATTGGTAATACCACCGTGCTTAAGTGCCTCGGTAGTGGTTTCCCAACCTTGCTGAATTAACTTAGCTGCGTAGCCTGGCTCTACGCCATCGGCAACCATCTTCTCGTAACCCAAAATTGCGCCAGTTTGTAACATGCCGCAAAGAATTGTTTGCTCACCCATAAGGTCAGACTTAACTTCAGCGATGAAAGAGGAGTGCAATACGCCCGCTCTGTCGCCGCCCGTTGCGCTTGCATACGCCTTAGCGATATCAAAACCTTCAGCCTTTGGATCGTTTTCTGGATGAACCGCAATCAGTGTTGGCACGCCAAAGCCACGCTTGTACTCTTCACGTACTTCAGTACCAGGGCACTTAGGGGCAACCATAATGACGGTGATATCTGGGCGAACCTGCATGCCCTCTTCAACAATGTTAAAGCCGTGCGAGTAAGACAATGTCGCACCTTGCTTCATTAACGGCATAATAGTGGTAACGGCATTAGTGTGCTGCTTGTCTGGCGTTAGGTTTAACACCAAGTCAGCATCAGGAATTAACTCTTCAATCGTGCCAACACGGAAACCGTTGCCGGTAGCTTTTTGATATGAATCACGCTTCTCGCTAATCGCTTGTGCACGCAGGGCAAAAGAGATGTTGAGCCCAGAGTCACGCATGTTCAAACCTTGGTTTAAACCTTGTGCACCACAACCTAGGATGACAATGTTCCACCCCTTGATATGGTTGCAGCCTTCGCTGAACTCGCTACGATCCATAAAGCGGCATTGAGCCAGCTGTTCTAATTGTTGACGCAAATTCAGAGAGTTAAAATAGTTAGCCATCTGATATACCACCTTGATTCTGGATGTTTAAACGGGCCTGCTCAGTTGCGAGCTAAGCTGTGATTGAACTCACTATAGCGCAAGCTTTTCATTGCCGAAAATGATATATTCGGAACATGATGTTGCGCTTTGTGCAACATGGAAAGATAGCGGTCTCTTAACCCTTGCGGCTAGCAAACGCGATACACAGAGGATGAACCATTTGGATATTCGCACCATCAAGCTCTACTTACATCTGTCTGATAGTTTGCATTTTGCGCGCACTGCGCAAGCGATGCATGTCAGCCCATCAACGCTAAGTCGTGCAATGCAAAGATTAGAAGCAGAGGTAGGTGCGCAGCTGTTTCAGCGTGATAATCGCAGCGTGACGTTAACGAGTGCCGGCGTGGAGTATCGTCATTTTGCCGAGTTAACCTTGGATCACTGGGGCAAACTCAAAACCAAGATCGACCCTAAACAGGATTTATTAAGAGGTCGACTTAATCTTTATTGCTCAGTGACCGCCGCCTATAGTCATCTGCCCGGCTTACTTGACCGCTTTAGGCGAGAGCATCCATTAGTCGAAATAGCATTAACCACAGGTGATGCGGCTAATGCCGTCAACGAAATTCGCAATAATCGCGCTGATATCGCCATTGCAGCGCTACCTGATCCTTTTCCAGAAAACCTGCATTTTGCCAAAATAGATGACGTGCCACTGTCTATCATCGCACCCACTTTTCGCTGCCAAGTGCAAGAGCTGTTGACCGAATCCTACATCCCATGGGATCGTCTACCGTTTATCGTGCCTGAACATGGACCGGGTCGTAAACGTATCGACAACTGGTTTAAAGCACTTGGCTTAACGCCCAATATTTATGCTCAAGTGTCAGGACAAGAGGCAATAACCTCTATGGTCGCGCTCGGCTGTGGCGTCAGTATCACTCCCGAAGTGGTGATTAATAACAGTCCAGTAAGAGACCGAATTCAATTACTGTCATCGCCAATAGCCATTCCGCCATTCGAACTAGGGTGTTGTTGTAAACTTAAACGCTTAGCAGAGCCAGTAATTCAAGCTTTTTTAGATGCCATCTAACGATTCTGCTCAAGTAAGCACAAGTAATCTATACAAAAGAACAATCATCTCTACTACAATATAATGACCATTCCCTATAAAAATAACTATGAATACCATTGCGCTTACCTTGGTCTCTGTTGGTCTTCTAGGGCTATTACTCGCCCTATACCCAGCATTACAGATCTGTAATCAACCAAACTATCAACGTAATGGATGGCGCATTCTATTTGGAATGATCCTATTATTTATTATTGGATATTTAGGTTTTATCTGGATGTTATTTGATAGAGAAGCGAATAACCTAGAAATGATTGTCGCGGTAATATTTTTTGCAGGAGGCGGCTTTGTACTAACAATTATAAAAATGAGTAACAGTACTATAGGCGAATTACTGCTTACCCTAAAAGAGAAACACCATCAAGCACACCATGATGCGCTAACAGGCTTACCGAACCGTATCCAGTTTTATGAAACACTTGAACGGCTCACGATTGATACCAATATACCAACCTGCTGCATGATGATGGATGTCAATAATTTTAAAGTCATCAATGACACATACGGCCATGCATTTGGCGATTATGTACTGCAAGAAATAGCAAAACGTATTTTTGATGCTGTCCCCTCTGGAAATTTAGTCGCTCGCATTGGAGGCGATGAATTTACGGTCATACTCCCCAATAGCAACGCTGATGATGCCGTTAAAGTTGCCCAAGCGATTCAACAAAGCTTCCTAAGTGAGATCGTTTGTGACCCATTTCAACTTGTCGTAGGGATTAGTATTGGCATCGCCCAATACCCAATCCACGGAGAAAACAGAAAAGTCATTCTTAAATTTGCTGATATCGCCATGTATGAAGCCAAAAAGCGTGCAGATCACATTCAAGTTTTTCAAGATAATGCCGAACGACACAAAGTTAATGATTGATCACAAACAATCAAAAAGACTAGGGGCTTTTGATCTTTCACGGTTGTTTTTGCCGCAGTTTATTGGCTATTTTGACAAGGCGGAGGCTATGTCGTTTAGTTATTCTCTACAAATAGCCTACAACACCGTAAAAATAGCCAAGAAGCGCGGCCCTTAGGGTTCGTTTCAATAATTTTATTAATGCGTTACGAGCTTTTCGCTTAGCCAGCTAAGCATCATCGCTCAAGCCTTGTACTAAAACCATTGAATTCGAACAAAAACTAAGCTCGAAAGTTCAACAGCCCCTAGAAATAAGCCCCCTCTTAATCTTTCTCTTTTACGCCATTAATAATCAAATTACGCAGCCAACGGTGGCTGGGATCAAGATTAAAGTGCTTATGCCACACCAAAACATAGGCGCCGGGTTCAAGTTCAGTCGGCACGTCAAGCATCGTTAAGTCAAAGTCTGCTGCCATTTTAGTCGCATATTTTTTAGGCGCACATAAAATCAAATCACTGCTCTCACACAGGCCCATTGCACTATTAAAGTCAGTCATGTTAACCGCTATATCTCGATGCAAATACTTTAAACGCAATACATCATCCAACAGCCAGTGCTCAAGCCCGCCAAACGTAACCTGTAAATGACGATACTTTAGAAAAGTCTCTATATTCCAAGGCTCATTTAATAGCGGATGCTCATTTCTCACCAAACATACAGGATAGTCCCGGATCAATTCTGCATAGCCTAACTCTTCGGGTAAGTGATTCATATGTAACAAAGAACGGTTATCCCACTCGCGGCAAATAATGCCCATGTCAATTTCGCAGCGTAATAGCTTATCTAAGCTATCCAGTGACCATGTTTGACAATTGAGACTCACTTGTGGCGCTTGTTCAAGTAACTGAGGCATAAAGTAGGGAAATGTGAGCGAATAGGCAGTTTCAACCAAGTTGATTCGAAAACGGCGTCGGCTCTCGGCGGGTTCAAAGGTATTTGGACGAGTAAATTGATCTAGCCTTTGCAACACTTCGCGCAGCTCTGGGGCTAACTCTAATGCTCGTGGTGTTGCTTTTAGGCCATAAGCAGTGCGATCAAACAATTGATCATCGAAAGTTTCGCGTAACTTGCTCAACTGTTTACTGACCGCAGATTGACTCAGGTGCAGCCTCGACGCAGCAGCGGTAACACTTTGCTCTTCGAGCAACACCTCTAACACTCGCAATAAATTGAAATCTAGCTGTTTCACCCGTTACCTTCTCACATACCAAAACTGACTTGGCCTATGATAGTTTTTTTCAGGCATCAGCGGTGCTGTTTTCGAACATCAAAACAAATATAAGCACGATTATGAATACGCCATCCGCTCTCTAGTCCCGAGTCACGTTAGTTATCCACGGCGCCAGCGTCCTTTAATGTTGTCGATTTATTTAATGCATCTATGGCTCCAATGGCCTGCGTATATACAGATAGGGAAGAGTCTCACTGCTATTAGTCATTTTACAACAGTGACTTAAGAGTGATAAGTTAATCGGCGCAATCTAGCCAGATGGATCACGCCGCTAAGTGTTACGATCTCCAGAGCGGGTATATAGCGCTCACCATGGCACTTTTAACAGCACTCTCAACTACATGTTCCAGCATGTGATTGGAATGACTAACAAACGGACTTATAGGTCAAAAATGAAAATTGAAGTCATAAATAAAGAAGATAAGGCGGTTTTTGATACGCTTATCGAGGGGCTTAAACAGCACAAATACGAGCATATGGGGCCAGAAGAAACGGTCCCTCTTTCAGTCATCGCCCGAGATGAAGATGACAACATCATCGGCGGCGTTTCCGGACGAAGCATTTATCGAAACTTTCTCATCGAAGTGGTTTGGGTAAGTAAACAAGCAAGAGGCACAGGGCTTGGGCGTCAGTTAATGGATCAAGCAGAGATAGAAGCTAAAAAACGCGGATGTTTAACGGCGCAATTAGACACCTTATCTTTTCAAGCCCCTGTATTTTATAAAAAACTTGGTTTTGATATTGTCGGAACCGTCCCCGGATTTTCCGGCAGCCCAGAACGTTATTTTATGCTGAAGCAGTATTCAATGGAAGATAGCCAATGAAACCTTTTAAAAAACTAGAAACTAAAAACCTCGAATTAGTGTTAACCATTTCACGCCTGTTTCTCATCTTAGGAGCATTCGGAACGGCACTGATATTGGCAGTACTGATATTTACCATGTCTTTTATGAATACTATTGCTATGGGAGCGGTATATATGCAGTTTCTTCCTTACTGTTTCGTTTTAATCGTGACTGCTTGTTTACTCGCAGTATTGATTGCAATCGAAGAGTCTTATAGAAAGCGTAGCCTTACGCCTGAGCTAGAAAGCTAAAGATAGATCAACCTTGGCTGCCAATAGCTATGACCGGAATTGGCCATAGCTACATTAATACGGGGTTAGAACAGTGAAATAGTTTGGCGTTGGAGTCATCGCTGAAAGGCCAAGATTTATTAATTCTACTCTGCCCAAAAATTTTATTTAAAAAAAACGATCCCATCTTCAATTCCTACCGTATAGATAATCAAGTATGCATTAGCGTGGCAGTACAGCCCAAGTACATAAGCCTTTGAGGCTAACCAAGCTAATGATTGCTTAACCTTTTCCATCCTCCAAGTACCTTTACCCTCGGACCTCTGTTCGGGGGATTTTTTTGTCTGAAATAAAGCTAATTTTCGTCATTATTTCGCAACTCAATATATTTGTGGTGCCAATGTTTTGATCGCATGTGCAGACACTGCCGTATCTACACTCGATTTGAAAAGCGGGATCTTCTAGCACCAGAGTGTCTATTTAGTAAAGTCTACTCTGACCCCAATTGTTTGTTCGTCACGTTAGTTATCCATGGTTCCAAACGACTGCCCCATTTAATATCCACCGTATAACGCGGCGCAGTAATATCTTGGTAACCCAATCTGCTTAAGCCCGACAGATCCTCGGAATACTCCAGTGGCACCATAATGTTACTGACCAATAACTCTCTTAGTAATAAGCGGTAACTGTTGTTATTAACGTTGTAATAAGGCTTGGCTAGCCCCTTAACAAACAGCATATTATCTTGGCCAGAAAACTCAGCGGCTAAAGACTCATAGTCCAAGGCTGCTTTAACAAAAAATAGCCGACTATTGGTTAGCTTCTCCTTTTTCAAGCTAACAAGAGAGTCATCCTTTAAGCGAAGATTGTTCTCATTAGGCTGCTGGGTATAGGTTTCGAGTGCAGCCTGATAACGTAACTCTGCTTTGGTAATTTCAGCAGTGTGTAACGCTCCATCAAACTCTAATGCCCAATACAATTGACGTGACTGCGCGCCGTAGTACTCGTTGTCAGGCACCTCAAAACCAAGAGCTAACAACTGTGCTTGAGTCACCTCGGCCTCGTGTGAGTTATAGCCGTTGTAAGCGTTTTCAACCCTTGTTGCAGTGCGCCAATTCATACCAAGTAAAATGCCTGAATTCTCTTTATTCATGCCGCTGTTATAAGGTAAACCTAGCTCTCTTTCAGTCAGTGTTAACTCTGATGTCACCACGCCGATACGGTTATATGCCACACCACTTAGCGCTATGGCATTACTGCCAATAAGTATAACTAAACCAATCAATAAGGATTTTTTCATTACGTGGCTCCTTTGCTTAAGTCACTTAAACGAACTCGCTTAAACACCATCAGTGCCAGCAGGGCTGACAAGCCCAGAATGAAAAAGAATATATATTTCGGCATCCAATCCCACCACCAGTCAAAGAACTTGGTGTAGAGGAATAAAATAAAGAACACATTACCGGTATTGGTCACCTCGCCCCATTGGCGCTTAACCCCAAACCAAATAGCAGCCACCGAGAGCGCAAACCCTGTCAGTTGATAGCAGCCTTCTACCATCTCCGGTGACCAGCTTAAATAGCTTATTTCGCCCCAATTAGACAAGATTAGGATCGGTAGAAACAGCATGATCATTGCCATCACGTTATAAATCGAAGCGAAGCCACTGAAACGTCGATGATCGCTAAAATGGGGTAAGAGGAAGATAAGTAAACTAGGCAGTAGAAAGTTCTCTGGCCTTTCACCAAAGTTTATCCAATACATACCGGACCAACTGCCCACTTTCATCGCAATAAAACCACTGAGGCTGACGATGCCAAAGAACAGCAACAAGCGCGCATTACACGCATAAGCCAGCAAAAAGCTAAAAGCAGCCCACACAGCAAAGGCATTAGGTGACGGCGTAATATTAAATATCTGCCCCAACATAGAAAGGTTAAGCACAAAGCACGCAAGGCTTACCAAGGCGGCAATTTTTGAGTAATAAGCACTTTTCTCTGCTTGAGCCAGTTTCAATGACACTATGAACAGTAGGATGGGAGCTATCACTAAAATGCTGACTTGAACCGCAGTATTTAGGTAGCCCCAGAACTGATAGAACAGAAAGAAGATGCTGGTGGCCATTGCCAGCGCACCGAGCATGGAGGCAATTCTCATTCCTAAAGATAGCTGTTTAGATTGGCGACTAGTGTCAACATCATAGGTATCTGATAGGCGTTGCAATAATTGCTGGTGGTAGCCACTGAGCCTATTTTTCTGTTCAGCTGAAATTTCAATAACGTTATCATTTTCCAACTCATCCATCTCTTGTTGGAATGCATGAATTTGATCAACACGTTGCTGCGCATCACATTGAGAAAGCGAATTTTCTTCCATGGATTGATTCTCCTTAATCACACCTTATAGTGTCGTAATTGATAATAAAAACAACAAAAAATGGCCAATACAATGCATCTATCCTTTTTAGTCCGGACGCTCGGCTCTAGCAGTGATTAACGGTTCTAAAATGCAACCGACTCACCACTTTCACGTCGGTAACATCACAGCTGAGCTGCCGCAATAACAAGAATTTAAGTCGCATTTTTTATCCCTAAGACAGAGATTGCTATGTTTTGCTGATCACAAAAAAGCCTTTCATCAGAAAGGCTTTTATCTATCAATAAGCGGTCTTTAATAGAACCTTAAAGTAACATGTTCATTATTGGCTGCTGCCATGATGCTGCAGGCTTTCAATTCGTTCGGTTAACTCCGGGTGAGTACTCGCCCAACCAGGAATATCCAGCTCGTGCTCATTATGCAAAGCCTGGTAAAGCTGCACCAGCGATTCGGTGCTTTGATACCAGCTCTGTAAGTGCGTCGCCGCAAATTCATCAGCTTCGCGTTCGTGCTGACGCGAATAACTCAAGCTGGTGCCCAACACGGTAAAACTGACCAAGATGTCAGAGATCCCGCTGGTCTCGCCAACGATCAATGCTGCACTAATGGACAATATTGCTGACTGAACCAAATTAGTCAGAATATGCCGCTGCTGTACATGACCCAGCTCATGCAACATTACCGCCTCAAGTTGCGCATCATTCGTCGCCAGTTTGACCATTGCATCGGTCAAAATAACATGACCATCAACAAGCGCAAATGCGTTAGCCATCTCACCGGTTTGACGCAACATGAGTTTGGGCTGCTGCGAGAACCCCATCGCCTGACGGTCTAGCTTTCCGACCGTAGCGTTGAACATTCTCTGTAATTCAGCCTGCCTTTCTGGCGCTAATTCAGACTCCTTAAACCCCATATCATTGAGCATGTTCAAGCTATGCTCACCCACTTCGCGCTCAACCGATACTGGCAACATATGCGCAACAACCTTAGCAGCAGCAGGCACTGCGTAAACGAAAGTCGCATATCCCACAATGGCAGTAAACACGGTTGCCAGTATAATTAAACCAAGATTGCCCTCCAATTTTGCAATGAGAGGTTTTGGGCTATGCTCAGCAATCCAAGTATTAAGCCGCTGCGGTTCATTACAGACAAAAACAAAGCCACCATCAAAAGTAATGGTGCGAGCCATGCCTCCAATACTGCTACTCAGCAAAGTATGTTGTAACTGACATTGGCGACGACAACACTCACTGCTCAATGTCAGTTGTCCATGACTACCCAGCATTAAAGATGCTGGGTATTTGCTAGAGTTTTTAGGCGCAAGAACATGCCCATTAACCTGATGATTCACCTATTAGTCCTTATTAAATAATACCGAGATTAATATCAAACGCATCGGCGACTTCATCCGCAATAGCGGTACTGGTGTTGGCATTGTGATCATCGGCATTAAATTGGCTTAGATCACCTTCAACAGCCGTGACTGAAGCCATGTAACGAGCGGTGCGCACCGCCACCCACGCATGACCAAAGCCCAGAGTAAATAGAGTAATCAGTAAGTTGGTAAGGATAAGTCCAAAGAAGCTAGCCACCGTCATCGCTGACGCCAGCTGTAATTCACCATCAAGCTTGGTTTGGTTGAACAGATAATTTCGAGCGCGAACCCTGACATAAGCTGCCACAATGAAAATCAGCAATAAAAAGCCGAAGTAACCCGCAAAAATATACATCAGCATAGAGGGGTTATTCTGCAGCTCCTCACCGCTTGCTCCGCCAAAAGCTGCCATCAAGGTGCTAGCAATACCCGAGGCATACGCCACAGCCGCTAACCCGACCATTATCACGGCAAATATTACCGCAGCCGTTAATGCAATCTTTATGTATTCGCGCACTGCTAACTTAGCGCTAAATGCCTTACCACCATATCGGTAACCATTAACGATATATTGGCTAAAGCCCACTGTTACCCAGGCATACATCAATACACCAGCAGCGACAAAAAATAGCACTGCAAGCCCAATACCGACACTCATCATACTGTCAGATATCGCTTTAACACCAACAACAATGGCAGCCGTACCGCCGATGACAACCGCGTAAGCAATCAATGGTTTGAGTAACAGGCTAATATAAGCACCTGCGTAATCGCCCTGAAAATCGAAACGTACATTACGAAAACGCGTCACGCGGGCGTCGAAACGTGTATTACGCACCGCTAAGAAAGGCACAGCTATCATAAGCAATATTGCTGATACAATAGCCACGATGGGGTGAATACTATTTAAAACACTCCAAGCAATTAGGGCAAATATTGCGATGATACGCCCAATCAGTATTTGCATCGGTTTCGCTAAATACTCAAATCGATCGCCATCAAACTCGGTATTGCCATAAAAATAATTGTTGGTTCTGACTTTGGCCCATGCAGAGTAAATACCTAATGTGACGATACTCAGCAAGATATTAACGATCCAGATCCCGAAGAATTCAGACCCATTACCGTGAAATTTAAATTGAGATTTAGATTGAGATATTTTTTCTAGAGCGACACTGTTCGAGGATGAGTCAACTTGGCTCATGTTACTTTCCTTCCGTTGGAAATTGAGGTCACAATTAGAACCACAAATGCATAACAAATCAACAGCTTTGTAATTAATAAAGTAAATGTATCAAAAGAGTTCCCATCACTTAAACCACATTAAGTCATCCATTGCAGCCCAAAGCTAATTAGTCAGAATCAACCTCGATCGAGATTACCCCAGCAAGGCGTGAACAATTGGGGTCTGAACAATTGGGGTCAGTGTAAACTTTCTGCCCAATTTATTTCACTCTTTCACAACTCCAACATTAAACACTACTCATAAACCTAAGCACTCAACTCACAGACACCAATCTTCCCCGTTGGAAATTTCGCTTTTCAGAAATTTCGCCGGGGCGCTGAGGGATTGCCGAGGGGTACAAGCGCTTTACCCCTTGGCTCTGGTGTGGGCGAAGCGCCACGACCTTGGTCAAGCGCAGCTTGGTACTCTATTAGTTGTTAGACGCAGTCTAACGTTTAAGGTCAAGCGCAGCTTGATGCCTTTATCTGTAAACCCAAAATGAAACTCAAATCTAAAATAAATTCAAAACCCAAAAATTCATAACCTTAGCTAAACTTACCCCAGCCCACATTGGAATTTAGGACTATCCACCACTAAAACAAAAGGATTTGTTTATGGCACTCGCCTGTGTTGCAACCCGCGCAAGCTGCGGCGTCGACGCCCCTCTGGTCACCGTAGAAGTCCATTTAAGTAATGGCTTACCCGCCTTTTCATTAGTTGGACTCCCCGAAGCCTCCGTCAAAGAAGCAAAAGAACGCGTGCGCAGCGCGCTGATAAATGCGGGATTCGAGTTCCCAATGCGGCGCATTACCGTCAATTTAGCCCCAGCAGATCTGCCTAAACAGGGTGGCCGCTATGATCTGCCCATTGCGATTGGCATTCTCGCCGCCTCAAAACAGATCCCGCTCAAATCGATTGAACAACATGAATTTGTCGGTGAACTCGCCCTCTCTGGCCATGTGCGCTATTGCCAAGGAATACTGCCAGTGATTGTTGCGGCCAGCAAAGCAAACAACCGCATAATACTGCCGATTGATAATCGTGCCGATGCCGAATTGGTCGGTTTTGATAAAGTGTTTTTTGCTACTCATCTGCAATCATTAGCCGCTTACCTGCATGGACAGTCGGAGTTACCCAGCATCGATTTTGGCCTAGAATGGATAACGCCGACATCCAACACCGGCGAGCCCAGCAACAACTGCCTCAGCGAGGTGATTGGTCAACAACACGCTAAGCAAGCGCTAGAGATAGCGGCGGCGGGCAACCACAATTTGCTGATGCTCGGCCCACCAGGGACTGGCAAAACCATGTTGGCGAGTCGGATGATGCAGCTTTTACCGCCACTCAGTTATGAAGAGGCGCTTGAAGTTGCTTCAATCCACTCGGTTGCAGGACAAAATATGCAACGACAACAATTCTTTCAACGTCCTTTTAGAAGCCCGCACCATACAAGCTCAGCCATTTCATTGGTTGGCGGTGGTGCAATGCCAAAACCGGGCGAGATCTCCCTCGCCCATCGCGGGGTACTATTTTTAGATGAGGTGGCTGAGTTTCCTCGTAAAGTGCTCGATTGCCTGCGTGAGCCGATGGAGACTGGAGAAGTGAGTATTTCGCGAGCCGCGGCCAAGCTCAATTTTTTATGTCGATTTCAGCTGGTGGCCGCAATGAACCCGAGCCCCTGTGGCGATGTTAATAATGCCAGAGCGAGCAACGAGCAGATTATCCGTTACTTATCTAAACTTTCAGGGCCTTTTCTCGACCGTTTTGACTTAACCATTGATGTCCCTAAACTCCCTTTAGGCGCACTAAACAGTAGTAATACTCACGCAGAAACCAGTGCAACCATCGCCCAACGCGTACATGCAGCCAGAGAGGTTCAATTAGCACGTTCCGGCACACTCAACAGTGAACTAAGCGGTAAACAATTAAAGAATGAGGCTAGGTTTAGTGCGCCAGATCTGTTGTTTCTAGAGGAGAGTGTCAATCGATTAGGTTTATCGGTCCGCAGTTACCATCGACTGCAACGTGTCGCCCGCACGATTGCAGATCTGCAGCAGGAACAAGACGTATCGCGGGCCCATATTGCGCAAGCATTAGGTTACCGCGCCATAGACCGATTATTAACAAGCTTAAAACAGTACTAAGCTGAGTAATGCTTAACTGAATCATGCTTAGATCAACAAAGTGAGAATACAGCGACAACAGATAGGCTAAAACACTTTACTTGTTGGTTTTTTCGGCAAAAATTAACATCTAGATTGAGACAAACCACTACAACGAGTACTATAGGTCTCCGTTTTTTATCCTGGGGTCCTCAATGGGCGCAATTGTGTCACGCATTACGGGAAGTTTAGCGTTCTTCTTTTACATCATTAATACTGCATTTTGGGTTACTCCCATTTTAGTGGTCAGTATTTTCAAGCTAATTCCTCTCACTTTTACGCGTACCGCTTGTACTTATTTCCTCGATTTCTGTGCCAGCTCATGGATCCGTTGCAATGGGGTAGTTGAAGACATTTTCCATCCCGTCAACATTGATGTTCAAGGTGATGCACAATTATCACCAAAAGAGTGGTATATGGTGATTGCCAACCACCAATCTTGGGTCGATATTCTTATTTTACAACGGGTGTTAAATGGCAAAATTCCTTTTCTTAAATTTTTCCTGAAACAGCAATTAATCTTCGTTCCAGTTTTAGGACTCGCTTGGTGGGCGCTCGATTTTCCTTTTATGCGTCGTTATAGCACTGCACAGCTACGTAAAAATCCGAAGTTACGCGGTAAAGATATTGAGATAACACGTAAAGCCTGCGCTAAGTTTAAAAGTAAGCCAGTGAGTGTGATGAACTTTGTTGAGGGCACACGCTTTCACCCCGCTAAACATCAGAAACAAAACTCGCCTTTCACCCACTTGCTCAAGCCAAAAGCAGGCGGTATGGCGTTTGCGCTATCAGCAATGGGCGACCATATTCATAAGTTGGTTGATGTTTCTATTTGCTACCCTGACAAAGTGCCTACTTATTGGGAATTTATTAGTGGGCAACTTAAAGAGGTCAAAGTGCATATTCAAGTGCGCGAAATTGGCGAATCACTGCGTGGTGATTATATTAAAGATCGTGAGTTTAAGATTGAATTCCAAAACCAGCTGAATCAAATTTGGCAGCAGAAAGATCAAGTGCTTACTGAGTTAGCACAAGTGAAAACAACCAGAGAAGAGGCTTAGCGCAAGATGTTAAATTTTTTACCCGGCTCATTTTTATATTTTATGAGTACCACATTACTGATCATCAACACCATTGTGTGGACCTCACTGATCTCACTGGGCGGGATCATAAAACTGGTGGTTCCTTTTACAGCTGGACGCGTGTTACTCACGCGTCTAATGAACCGTTTTATGTGGGGATGGGCTACCTGTAATGGCGGTATTCTTATGCTGTTGGCCGATATGGAATGGGATGTTGAAGGCTTAGACAACCTCGATAAGAAAAGCTGGTACCTGCTTATTAGTAACCATTTAAGTGGTTTTGATATTGCAGTGCAAACTTATGTACTGCGTAACCATATTCCCATGCTTAAGTTCTTTTTGAAGCGTGAACTCATGTATGTGCCCTTTCTTGGTTTAGGTTGTTGGGCACTTGATATGCCTTTTATGAGTCGAACCAGCCCTGCTAAGTTGAAGAAAAACCCGAAGTTAAAAGGTAAGGATTTAGAGAGCACCCGTAAAGCCTGTAGAAAGTTTCGTTTTATGCCGACCTCGATTATCAACTATGTCGAAGGCAGTCGCTTTACCGAAGAAAAACATAGACGCCAAGACTCACCTTATCGCTATTTATTACGCCCAAAAGCAGGCGGTATTGCTTTCGCTTTATCAGCGATGGGAGAGCAGTTTACTAACGTGCTGAACGTGACTGTACTTTATCCTGAAGTGTTTAAGAAAGATGCTTTGCATGAAGTGATGCATGGTCGTTTGAAAAAAATTGTGGTGCGGATCAAAATCCTTCCTGTACCTGAAGTTGATAATAAGCGCTACTTCTCTGAGGCGAGTTATCGTGTCGAGTTTCAGCGCTGGTTAAACCGGCTCTGGCTAGAAAAAGATGAAGAGATCCACCAGCTAATGATAAAACATGGCGCGCCAACGGAACAAATTGCAGAGAAAAAGCCAGCAGAGTAAGCGATTGAACATTTGAATAAAGGCGCACTAACGGTGCGCCTTTTTATTGCTTGATCTACGCTAGCCATGGTTATCCAATCCAGCTCCCAAAGTCGCCCTTCGCTAAAGTTGCCTCTTACCTCTATTAGCATCATAAATAATTCATTTAATAATGGGTAATATTCACAATCGCTTTTTATAAGTAATGTCAGCTACTTAAAGTCCATTAATCACTTAAACAATATTGCTCATCTCATTTTATTAAAAATCAGTCAAACCCTTGAGCCCAACACCTAGACAGCAGTACGTTCGACCTATATATTAACACCGAAATTAACAGCTTGTTAACACTTGTTTCTACCGGGGTACATTAAATGCCGATAACTTGGTTCCATTTTAAAAATGCCTCTTTGACGTGTTTGCTATTATTGTCGGGGTCATTGCTAGGCTGCACCAACACCACCACGAAGCAACAAGACGTTAGGGTTCTCGATCTTGATAGCACCAGCTTTGCCCATTATTGGGTCACAAAAGATAAGCTAATTAATTGGCGTAAAAGCCTCGCTAAAGCCTCAGCAAGTAATGTCGAATTTGCAGAAACTAGTTACCAGATCTCTTTCGTGGTCGATAATGAGGGACAGATGCGTCAACTAGAGATCATCAATAACACCACCGGAGCGCTTTTAGATAAAGCGATTATGGCTGAGGTGTCTAATCAACAGTTTTATCCAACGGCGCAAAACAGTGCACGCCAAGCTGTACGCATTAATACCAGCTTTCGATTATAAGACAGAGCCATAAGATGTGATGTTTCAGCAGAAGCTCAAAGCTCTGCAGACCGTCTTTTTAAGGGGATGGAGAAGCGCTCTGCACTGAGCGATATTGAATAAGACAGCTATGCATTGAGTTAGCGATAAAAAATAGTCATAAAAAAAGCTCCCAATGGGAGCTTTTCATTTTGAATACCGACAGAAGTATTACGCCCGTCGTTCAACCAGTTTTACCCAGCCTTCAGGTCCTTCTATATGGCCCTTTTGGATCTCTGTCAGCACATTGTAGATACGCTTAGTATGCTCACCCACATTACCATCACCGACGGTAACAATGCGGTTATCTTCAAATATATAAGAGCCTACAGGCGATACTACCGCTGCAGTACCAAAACCACCCGCTTCAATAATTTCGCCAGACTCAATATCTGCAATAAATTTATCTAGCATGACCGTTTCTTGTCGAACATCACACCCCAGTAATTCACTTAAATCGAGAATTGACTGCGATGTAATAGACTTCAAAATGGTATCTGTAAACGTAGGAATAATGATGCTGCCATCTTTAAGCACATGGAAGTGGTTCATCGCACCCACTTCTTCAATTTGCTTGTTGTTAGCATCTAAATAAAGCACTTGCGCAGCGCCATATTCCGCCGCAGCTTTACCCGCTTTTAATGACGCGGCATAGTTACCCGCGGCTTTAGAAGCGCCCGTGCCACCTGAGACAGCACGATGGAAGCGCTCACTGATCAGCAAACGAATCGCTTTATCAAAACCGTCACTGTAATAAGGACCACTTGGGCTCAACATCACACAGAAAGTATATTCTTCGCTTGGGCTTACCGATAACCTGTCTTCAGTGGCAAACACAAAAGGTCGAATATAAAGACAGGCGTCTTCCTGCATTGGGAACCACAGTCTGTCGACATCAATGAGCGCATTAATAGCTTCGATTTGCGTTGCTTCAGGGATCGCCGGGATACAGATAATATCCGCTGAACGGTTTAAGCGTTCGGCGTTTTTATCAATGCGAAAGGTGTAGATTTCGCCATCTTCATGTTGAAATGCTTTTGCACCTTCAAACACAGATTGGCCATAATGCAATGCGATTGCACCAGGCGCGACTTGAAATGGACCGTATGGCACAACCCTAGGATCACACCACTCACCATCGCGATAATCCATTAAAAACATATGGTCAGTTCTGAGGTTTCCAAAGCCAACATTGGTGGTTGGTTGGAATTGCTCAGTACGGCGCTCTAACGCAGGTTTTAAATTATAGTTTATTTGCATTGCATACCACCTTGAATACTGACTGAGCAGACTATGCAGTGGTCACAAAAAAGTCAAGTAAAACGCGGGCTAGCATTAATTTATTCAGCATTTTAAGCGCTGGTAATAATGGACACTTGCAACTAGGGATAGGCGCGCTTTTACAACATCAACGATTGATTAGTGACCTTACTCCCTGCAATCGGATTTTTTCCCTATCGCTAAGCAATTTTCACAGCTTCGAATATTGCCATGCCCTTTATCGAGAAAGTCGCAGATCCGCGACGATAATCCCAGCATCATCTCTTGGCTTATAGGCTTTCGCCATTGGTAGCGATTCATTAAACGGCTGATATGTCGATGACCAAGCATATCTTCCGCGGTAAAATACTGCTCATCCATCAACTTACTTTCGAAGGAAGAGGTGATACCCGCAAGGAAAAAATACAACGCTTGGCTGAGATCCTTAATATCAGTTTCGGTTGCTTGCAAGTCACCTGATACAACCGCATCTTCTAATGGGCGTTTAATACGACTCCAAAACAAATTAACTCTATTTTTTAATACTTCAATTTTATCAGAGCTGGCTAATTGCCAGAACATACTATTAATTGATACCACTCGCAAAATGTTAAAGATTGGGCTTCTCTTCACAACTTCAAAGGTAAATAGTATCGCCAGCACTGAACGCTCATTAATAGTTAAGTCAGGATTTTCTTTTATAAAAGTCGGTATTTGGCTCGATATTGTATTTCTTAAAAATAAACACACTAGTACATCTTCTTTAGATTCAAAATATTTATATAAGGTATTGGTTGAGCACTCTGCACCTTTGGCTATCTGTGCGAATCTAAAAGACACAACCCCTTGTTTATCAATTAAATCCTCCGCGACATCGAGTAATTGATTACACCTGATCGCGTCACAATGACTACTGGGACAACGCATTATTTAAACCTATAAATACTATTTCAGCATCTATATTATTCTGCTCTCACCAATTAGATACATAAAAGAAACATTTTCTTGAACAACGCCACAAAAAACTTTACTACCTAATACAAAATGTGATTTCGCGCATCATTGACTTACAAGCAGAAGCATATTGTTAGCCCAAGTTAATTGGAGATTAAAATATGCAAACAAGACGTTCGTTTTTAAAGTTAGGCGCTGGAGCTGCAGCTGTTGGTGCATTCGCGCCACTTACCGTTAGCGCAAATTCTTCCGATGTAAAATGGGATGAAACACATGAAATCGTTATCGTGGGTTCTGGTTTCGCAGGACTTGCCGCCGCAGTCGAAGCCGGTAAATTAGGCGCCAAAGATATCGTCATATTTGAAAAGCTCGGCGTATACGGTGGTAACAGTACACTGAATGCTGGCCAAGCCTGTTTCGCAAATACCGATTTGCAAAAGCAATTGGGTATTGAAGATAGCGCTGAACTCATGGTTCAAGACCAACTTAAATCAGGGCGCGGTTATGCTAGCGAAGAACTGCTTACCCACAGCGCCGAGCTTGGACCTTATATTTACCAACTCACTAAAGATTGCGGCTGTGTTTACCGCGACCACATCATCAACACGGGTGGCACCAGTGCCACCCGTAGCCATCAAGTGGTTGAACGTAGTGGCTCAGGCTTTATTCGCCCTATGCTCAAAACAGCCCGTAGTTATGGTGTTAAAACCAAAATCCGTCATAAATTTGAACATCTCATCACGGCAAAAGATGGCACCGTACTCGGTATTCAAGTGCGCCGTGGCTATCACTTCGGCCATGAAGAGTCAGGCGAGCTCATCAATGTAAAAGCAGAAAAAGGCGTGTTAATAGCGACGGGTGGATTCGGTGCCAACGTCAGTTTCCGTCAAGCACTCGATCCTAATTTGGGTGCTGATGTCGGTTGTACCAATGCACGAGGTGCTACAGGTGATGGCCTAATCGCTATGCTCGCCGAAGGCGCGATGCCAGTGCATTTGAGCTTTATTCAATCAGGCCCTTGGGCATCACCTGACGAAGGTGGTTTTGGTTACGGCGCAGGGTTCTCACTCTATAACTTCCCACACTCTATCGCCATTGACCGCAATACCGGTCAACGCTTTATGAATGAAACAGCTGACCGTAAGACCCGTGCTGATTTAGAAGTGCTGCGTCGTGATAAAGAGGGTAAGCCTAACCCTGCACTGTTAATTGCGCCTAAGCATGAAGCAATGAAAGACCCTTCAATGCACAACGTATTGAAATATAACGTTGCCTGGGAATTTGACAGTGTCGACGCCATTGCTAAGCATTTTGACCTGCCGCTCACAGAACTTAAGAAACAAATAGAGGATTGGAACATCTACGTAAAAGCAGGTGAAGACCCTCAGTTTGGCAAACGCATGAATATGAGCACCGGCATCTACCTTACTGCGCCTTTTATCGTGCAGCGTTTATGGCCAAAAGTGCATTACTGCCAAGGCGGTATTCAAATCAATACCAAAGCAGAAGTGATTGCCGCTAAATCAGGCGAAAAAATCCCAGGGCTTTATGCCGCAGGTGAAGTATCCGGTGGTGTTCATGGTGTCAGTCGACTCGGTGGTTGTTCAACACCAGAGTGTATGGCATTTGGCGTTACTGCCGCCCGTTCAATCATGAAGGCATAAGGAATTTTTCGATGAAGACAGTTAACACATTACTTTTACTCGTCCTTGGCGCTTGTATTGCACTTTCAGCACAGGCACGTGACCAACGTGATTACCATGAAATGGTCTACGACTCAGGCTGTAAAACCTGTCATGACCAAGGCATGAAATCTTTCCCGTCTGATGATTCTTGCCTGCAATGCCATGACATGGCTGAACTGGCGCAGCAGACAAAACGTGAGGGCGATGAGGCGAGACAAAACCCCCATGACAGCATGCATTACGGCCAAGAAGCCCCTTGTATGGAGTGTCACGGTGAACATACACCGAAGCAAGCCATCTGCATGGATTGCCACAACTTTGATTTTCCAAAATTTAAGCAATAAAAACTGAAAAACCTAAAAAATATAAGGGATAGATGATGAAAAAGTTACTCGCAGTTTCTGCAATTTTAGTGACGGGTTGCGCCGTTGCCGGCGACAAGCCAGCCGACCAACCTTGGCACAATGAAAGACCAACGCTGTCTACCATCAATGCGCCAACGAAAGTCATGCCGATGGTATGTAAGCAAGAGCAAGCGATGGCTTACCTCAAAGAGCTACAGTCTGGCGAGAAAGATATTTATAACATCAAGTCAAACGATCATGGCGGTAAAGGCGCAAATGACTCTGGCTGGTTAACTTGGCGTGTAGATGATCCAAGCAACCTAATCCCTTGCCCTGCAGGCGGAGCCAGCGCGACTGAAGTTGGTATGTGCTGGAAAGAGCTAAACGATGAACCAACAGTTATTGGTTTAGTGCGTGTAGCACCGGGTACTGCAGCGCCTCATTACCATCGCGAAATGGAGTGTTACTACGGCATAAGTGGTCAAGGTCTTACTTGGGCACAAGAGCGTATGCAACCATTTGGACCTAAAGATTATATTGAAATCCCAAGTAAAGCGATGCACTACACACCGAACACCTATGATGACCAAGATTTGATCTACATGTACTGGTTCCCATTAGATGGCAAGTTCTCGACCTTTAAGTACCAGTGGCCACAAGATGTAGGTCCAGGTGAGCAACTGATGTTTGATTTCATCCCCTACACCAACTCTAAGCTAGTGCGTTCTGGCAACGGTGGTTATGGCTGGGATGTCGTTCAAAAATCTAAGTAATCGTACTTAACCCACAATAGAGCGTGAGGCCAAGTATCCTTGGCCTCCTTATACACTATGAAAAATCTTATCCTGGCGTTTAGTTTACTGTTTAGCTCCTCCCTTCTAGCAGAAGAGGCCGTATCAATCATGTGGCACAACTTGGCACCCGGCGCCGCCAACCTGCCAGTTGAAACCAATGTCAATCTAGCCCTAGACGGCAAGAAGGTGATTATTCCTGGTTTTGTGGTACCGCTGGATGGAAAAAATAGCGGTTACGTTAAAAACTTTCTGCTAACACCGCAGCAAGGTGCTTGCTTTCATAAGCCGCCGTCACCGTCGAATCAATTGATCCATGTTGCTTTTGACGTTCCCGTAGCAATCCCTGATTTACAGCAACCTATGTATATCGCGGGCACATTGACGGTGAAAAATGCCCAAGCTGGGTTTGCTAAAACCGGCTATCACTTAGAAGGCATTGAAGTCATCCCATACCCAGTGAAGATAAACACAATTGTTGATGAGCAAGAACACCAACACGAAGTCGCTAGATAGATAAGCAAAACAAAAGGTAATGATGATGAAAAAGACCACTCAATTTATGTTGTCAGCAGTGGCAACTATGATTGCACTTTCTGGCACCAGCGCTTTTGCCGAAGAGCAAGCAGACGGTATCAATATTGGCGGAGCCGTGCGCGTAAACTACGGCTATAAAGATTACAACGAAGCATCAAAAGATAAAGGCGGCGATTTAACCTTTGATATGGCGGCGCTTAAATTTAATGGTAAGAAAGGCGATTGGGGCTTAGCTGCCGAGTATCGCTTTACCTCTGATACCAACTACATAAAGTATGGCTACGCCTTTTACGATATTGACCCTAACTGGCAGCTACAGTTTGGTATCAACAAGGTGCCTTTTGGTAATGCTGAATTTATCTCCAACAGCTTTTGGTTCGGCCTACCCTATTACTTAGGCTTTGAAGATGACCATGATGTTGGTGTTAAAGCCACTTTCGAAAAAGATGCTTGGCATACCGATCTGGCCTTCTACAAGAATCCAGAGTACGGCCCAAGCGAAAATAAACGTTACGCCACAGACCTATATACCGGCACCATCAACGGCACCGAGTATAACAACGAAGAAACCAATCAAGTTAACGTGCGTCAAAGCTATACATTTGAGCATAATAGCGGCTTTACAACCCTAGGTGGCTCAGCTCAGTTTGGGCAGATCTATAACAGCAAAACGGGCAATAATGGCGATCGCTACGCTGTGGCTGTGCACTTAGACTCTAGCTTCAATGATTGGAATTTACAGCTACAAGCATTGCAGTATGAATATGATGCGGCAGATGCAGAAGACCCGAACAAGATTGGCGTTTCAGTCGTTAGTTGGCAGTACGAAATTGCTTCTAAAGGTCAGTCATACAGCGCAAACATCGCCAAGACATTCAACACCGATTGGGGCAGCGTGAAATGCTATAACGATTTTGGCCTAATGACACCGGATGTTGACGACGATGATTACGACAACAGCTTACAAAACGTGACAGGGTGCGCCATTGCTGCGGGTCCGACTTACACCATGGTCGATTTTATCATGGGTAAGAACATGACCTTCTCAACCGCCAATAACGACCATGTTGGTTTACCTGAAATGGGCGATGATTGGGACAAGCGCGTTAATATCAACTTCGGCTATTACTTCTAGCCAAGATTACTCTATCCATGGTGAGTTGAAGCTCGTTGCAATAGGTTTATCAATTGCCATAGATAGGGATTTTAGGACCGGTTTCATCTGCTCAAACATCACACCTACATTTAGGTCCAGCCCTCTCCCAGAGGGCTTTTTTCTATTTAAAATAAAACCTGTGTAATCACACTGCTAGATAAACTCAGAAAAATTATTCGCGGCAGTCATCACAACATAAAACATACAAATAAAAAACAATATAGGGCAACTGTTTAGAAAATCCTAAATAATCATAGACTCTGACTCGGAAAAATAATGTTAAATCGCCTCTCTATCGTACAAAGGATCTGGCTACTGTTAATCTTCATTGTGTTTGCGTTTATCGTAAGCTCTGGATATGAATCCTTTAACCAAAAATCACGCATGCTAATACAACGACAAGCTGAAATTAGCAGTGTCCTCAATTCTGGACTATCGCTACTTCAACGAGCTCAAGGATCTGTAGACCGAAATGAGTTAACACTGTTACAGGCGCAGGAAATGGTGAAATCAGAGATCTCAGCCATGAGATATCGAGGCCAAAACTACCTTTGGATATTTGACACTGAGGCGACACAATTGGCCCATGGCACCAGCCAAAAAGATGTCGGCAACAACCTGATTAACTTTACTGACCCTAACGGCAAAAAAGTCTATGTCGCCTTCCTTGACGTGATACGACAATATGGTGAAGGTTATGTCGATTATGTTTGGACTAAAACGGGCTCCAGCACTCCCGAACCTAAGCTTAGCTTTGTGAAGCTATATAAACCTTGGGGGTGGATATTAGCAACGGGTGTCTATACCGACGATATCAATGCAGAATTTAGTCAACTCATTAAAGACAAAGTGATATTTTTCAGTCTGCTATTAAGCATGATTTTTATCGCATCGATGTTAATCATTCGTTCAATTACCCGCCCATTAAATGCAACCACTCTCGCGATGGAAGAGATAGCTCAAGGAGATGGTGACCTCACCGTCAGACTCGAAGTATCGAGTAAAGATGAGCTAGCTCAATTAGCCGTGGGCTTTAATCAGTTTGCGGAAAAGGTGCGACGGATCGTCATCGAAATGCAGCAAAGTCAAACCGTGCTCGATAGTGCTACCGGTGAGATGTCGGTGATTACTAGCCGTTCGCGAGAACTTCTGACCCAACATCAGCATGAGAATCATCAGGTAGCAACCGCTATCCACGAGATGAGTGCCACCATAACAGATGTTGCCCGTAATGCCGCCGATGCGGCCAAGTCTGTACTAACCGTTCAAGACCGAGCATTGAAAGGCAATACATTGGTGGAGGACAACATCACCTTTATCAATGAACTGTCAGACACAGTCCATCAGATAGTCAATGCGATGAATGGCCTTAAGCAGGAAGCACTCGACATCAACAATATTTTAGATGTTATCAAGTCGATTGCAGATCAGACCAATCTATTGGCACTCAATGCTGCTATTGAAGCTGCCAGAGCCGGTGAGCATGGTCGTGGTTTTGCCGTTGTCGCAGATGAGGTACGCACCCTAGCAATGCGAACACAGCAGTCGACTCAAGATATTGAACGTATGATTCTCGGTATGCAAACTCAAGTTGATGAGGCCGTTAAGACCATAGACTTAGGCAGACAAAAAGCGGATTCCAGTGTACAGCAAGCCAAACTCACCGCCGAAGCTTTTGGTGACATCAGTGCTGACATCGATGTGGTCGCAGATATGAATACTCAGATAGCCTCAGCGACCGAGCAGCAGAGTGTGGTCGTCAATACCGTACATCAAAATATCGAAAACATCAGAGAGGCATTTGATGAATCAGCGTTAGGCGCTCAGCAAATAGAGATAGCCGGACAGCAGCTACAAGCACTAGCCACCGATATATCATCAACACTGAGACAGTTCAAAGTATAGAGAAGAGTTTCCCTTAAATTGCAGTTTTTGGACCAGTAACATCATCTCCAACATCACATCAACTATTCGGTCCAGCCCTCTTATTGAGGGCTTTTTTATTTATCTAGCGATGGCCTCTAGGCGTGAGCAGGCTGAGATTTTATCCGTCGATGCACACACTAACGCACTGCATGTTGCGCAGGTCATATGCTCTCGATAGTGTTTGTCGAAAAAATCTGAACTTCTATTTTCCAAAGATTCAAATAATTCAGGCGTTAATGGCTTTGCCCATTTGTACTGCCCCATTAAGCGCGCTAAATGGCGATAGCAGGTTTCGCGGCGATTTGATAGATATTCAGGAGCGATTAGCTGGCTTTCAAACTGAGTCAATGAACCGGTTAGATAAAAAGTAATGCCTTGCACTAACTCTTTTACTTCTAGGGGGGTTGCTTCTAGTTCCCCTCTTTCTATCGCTTCATTAAGTGATTTAGTGAACCAACCCCAGAAGCCATTAATACGTTTTTTAAACTTTGCAATTTTTGCGTCACTCGCCAGCTGCCACACCATGGTATTGACAGAGACTGAACGCAGTGTAAAAAAGCTCTTACTGCGTTTAATGGTTTCAAAGGTAAACAAAATTGGCAATAGCACTTTTTCTTGTGCCGTTAGTTCAGGATGCTTATCGATAAAAATGGGCAGATGATTAGAGGTGGCACTACGCAGAAAAAGACAAACGAGGATATCCTCCTTTCGTTCAAAAAACTTATAGAGAGTACCTGTGGAACAACCCACTTCTTTGGCTAATTGAGAAAACTTAAATGACACGATCCCCTGTGACTCAATAAGCTGCTCCGCAGCGTCGAGTATTTGATTACAACGCATCATGGGCAATGCTTCAGTAGGACATTTCATCATTACAGCCTTTATATCTATTTGCGATAATTATGCGCTGTTAAAAATTGTTAGTTTAGGTGTTGCTTCATTAATCGGGATTAACTTCACGCTAATACCCGTTTATTATTTGGCTTTGTGAGTTACTTCATACAAACATTTCAACCACAGCTGTTAACTCAGTATAAAATCCTGTCACATTTTCCACCGCAATTTACTAGCTCTTTTTGAGTAGAGAAAAGATCTTCGAGATCTGACTCACGAATAAATTTGTCACTGAAAAAATGGCGTGACTTAGTTCACTTTTAGCAGCCTAACTTGTGTTTATCGTTACCTCATTCCCATTGAGAGGATTCAAGAATGCAAGGTAGAAGAAATTTTTTAAAACTAAGTGCGGGTGCCGCAATTGGTAGCATAGCAGCAACGTTGCCCGGTACTGTCCAAGCAAAAACCTGCAGCGAGATTAACTGGAACGAAAGCGTCGATGTGATTGTTGTCGGTTCTGGTTTTGCAGGCCTATCCGCTGCGCTCAATACTAAACGTCAAGGCATGGGTTCAGTATTAGTTTTAGAAAAGATGCAAGTGATTGGTGGTAATTCGGCGATTAACGGTGGTTGGTTAGCTATCCCAAAAAACCCGACTCAATTAGCACAAGGTATTAATGACGATTCACCAGAAGAGCTAGTGAAAGATCAAATAATTTCTGGGCGTGGCATGCAGAACGAAGCTGCACTGCGCCAAATTGCCAACCGAGCCTTAGATGCTTACGAGTTATGCATCGATACAGGGGTTAAATTTAAGGAAGGCTTCAATATTCAGGTCGGTGGCCACAACAAGGCGCGTGCGATCCGCACCCAACACGGTACTGGTGGCGATATCACCACCAAGCTATATGAAGCGGGTGTAAAGGAAGGCGTTGATTACCGCCTACAACACTATATTGAAGACTTCATCATGGATGGCCAGAAGATTATCGGTGTCAAAGTGCGTAAGAACTACCGCTTCCCCGATCTAAAAACCGGTAGCAGCATTTTTATCAAAGCCAACAAGGCTGTGATTTTAGCCAACGGTGGCTTTGCTCGTAACATGGCATTGCGTGCAGCCGTCGATCCATCGTTGGACCCTACACTCGATTGTACCAATGCATTAGGTGCAACCGGTGAAGTGACACTTACCGCAATGGCTTATGGCGCACTGCCGGTGCACATGAACCTTATCCAAACTGGCCATTGGGGTTCACCTGATGAAGGCGGATTTGGTTGGTCTAATGCCCTCCTTTCAATTGGCTGGCACCAAGGCGCTTCGATTAGCGTGCTCAACGGCAAACGCTTTATGGATGAGCGAGCCGATCGCAAAACCTGCTCTGAAGCCATTATGAAAAACCGTAACAGCGATGGCAGCCCAGCTTACCCAATCGTGCTCTTTAACTACAACAACTACGCCGAAGACCATCGTGTTACCCGCGCATTGCGCGACAAGATGGCCTGGAAGCTTGATTCGCTCGATGATATCGCCGCAAAATTCGATATCCCAGCCGATGAGCTAAAACACAGTATTACTGAGTACAACACGCACGTTAAAGCCGGTAAAGACCCACTGTTTAACCGCAAAATGGATACTGCTGAGGTGCTAACAGGACCGTTTGTTGTCTCTCGTATTTGGCCAAAAGTGCATTACTGCATGGGGGGGCTTAAAACCGATTTAGCCGCTCGCGTCATTGATGGCCGCTCAATGGAGTCAATTAAAAACCTCTACGCCATTGGTGAAGTTACCGGCGGTATTCACGGTGAAGCACGCTTGAGTTCAACCTCTTGCCTAGAGTGTCTCGCGATGGGGATCGTCGTCTCTGAAACGATTAAAGCTGATCTTAAGGGAGCCGTCTAATGAACAAGCTATTACTTACAGCCCTACTTAGCTTTGTGGTGTCACAAGGTGCGATGGCCGGCGAGTTAGTCAAAATGAAAGGCAGCACCAAAGGCCGAGTAAACCACGAATTTATCTACCAAGATGGCTGTCAATCTTGCCACCAAGGTTCAGGTAGAAAGAATGCCACGGATAGCGCATGTGTTGAATGTCATGGCGACATCAACAGCATTGATGTCGATGAAACCAAACTGGCGATCCCAGAAGCAAATCCACATAAGTCACTGCATTACAACCAAGGTGCAAGTTGCCTTGCATGTCATGGCGAGCACGAGAAAAAAGCACCAGTTTGCGCTGAGTGCCACCGTACTTGGTTTGAAGAGATGTAATAGAACAAATTTAAATACAAAAATCTAAAAATCTAAAAATCTAAAAAATGGGAATGATGATGAAAAATACCACTAAGTTTATGTTGTCGATGGTGGCCACAGCAATCGCACTTTCAGGTTCAGCAGCATTCGCTGCCGAGCAGGAAGATGGTATCAATGTTGGCGGCGCTGTAAGAGTTAATTACGGTTATAAAGACTACGATGAAGCCTCAAAAGACAAAGGCGGTGATTTAACCTTTGATATGGCCGCTATCAAGTTTGACGGCAAAAAAGGTGACTGGGGATTAGCGGCTGAATATCGCTTTACTTCAAACACTAACTACATCAAATATGGATACGGTATCTACAATATCGATCCTGATTGGCAACTACAGTTTGGTATTAACAAGGTGCCTTTTGGTAACCGTGATTTTATCTCAAACAGCTGGTGGTTTGGTCTTCCTTATTACCTTGGTTTCGAAGATGACCATGATGTCGGTATCAAAGCAATCTACGAGAAAAATGGCTGGCACACAGATTTAGCTTTCTATAAGAATGCTGAATATGGCCCAACTGAGAACAAGCGTTATTCGACCGACTTATACACAGGTACCATCAATGGCACTGAGTATAACAACGAAGAGACTAACCAGTTCAACGTGCGTCAAACCTATACAGCAGAACATGAAGGCGGCCAAACAACGATTGGTGGTTCTGTTCAATATGGTCAAATTTATAACAGCAAAACGGGTAATAATGGCGACCGTTACGCGGTAGCAATGCATTTAGACAGCAGCTATAAGAGCTGGAATCTACAAGTGCAAGCGATGCAGTATGAGTACGATGCCGCTGATGCTGAAGATCCAAACAAAATCGGTGTTTCAGTGGTTAGCTGGCAGTATGAAATTGCCTCAAAAGGTCAAGCGTACAACGTTAATATCGCAAAAACATTTACCACTGATTGGGGTAGTGTTAAATGCTACAACGACTTTGGTTTAATGACGCCAGATGTTGATGATGATAACTACGATAACAGCATGCAAAACGTGACAGGTTGTGCCATTTCTGCCGGTCCAACTTACACCATGCTTGATTTCGTCATGGGAAAAAACATGACCTTCTCAACTGCTAACAACGATCATGTTGGTCTGCCTGAAATGGGCGATGATTGGGATAAACGCGTTAACATCAACTTTGGTTACTACTTCTAACGGATGAAGATTTAGTGAACTAAAGCTATCGGCAGGAGTTAGGTTGCTCCCACTTTTCTCCTGCCACCCAATTTACTTTTTGATCCTACTAACATTTAAATCTGATATCTCTCATCTGTTTGTAGCCATCTCAATAAATCATGCCCTTGTTAGGGTTTTGCAACCCTTCTCAACAAGAAAAAACTATGAAATCAATGATTAAAACTTCCATCTTTATTTGTTTGGTTGGCACTTTATCTGCGCCATTGTCAGCCAGTGAGTATCACTTTGGTGGATTTATCAAAGCAAATGCACGCTACATTGATGGCAACATTGCCTTTCAGGACAGCTGGACCGGTGGTGGCAGCGTCACAGAATCTGCTAAACGAAGTCAGTTTAGCGCAGCAGAGAGTCGCTTTAATGTCACTGTGACTCAAGGGGATGTGAAAGGATTTGTCGAAATCGATTTTGCCGGTTCATCACAAGGTAATGCTGTATTTTCTAACTCTTACAGTCCACGCCTAAGGCATGCCTTTATTGAGTACCAAGGTGTCACTGCAGGACAAACTTGGTCAACAATGGTTAATACCAGCACCTTTGCCGAAACGGCCGATTTAGGTGGACCATTAGTCGGTCAAGCGATGGTGCGACAAGCATTAATTCGTTACCAAACAGGCGATTGGCAATTCGCGCTAGAAAACCCCTATACCTATGGCAAACAAGCCATGCGCGATGGCGCTCAAACTGCTGCAGAGCCAGATTGGATAGACACCAGTAATGACTATGTACCCGACGCCATAATCCGCTATGACCAACAAGGAGATTGGGGCAATGTTTCAATTTCTAGCTTACTGCGCTATTTAGATCCTGCCGACAACGCACAGCTGGCAGCGGGGGTGTCGGTTGCTGCCAAACTACACACCTTCGGCAAAGACGATTTACGAATGCAGCTACATTACGGCAATTTGGGGCGATATGTAGGTACCGACGCCGCGCGCGACATCGTCAACGGTGAAGTTGAAACAACGCTTTCAGCCATGTTTTCCTATCGCCACTTTTGGACTGAACGCACCCGTTCAAGTCTATTTTATGGCCGTACAACAACAGAGATTGAACAAACTGACCGCTTTCATATTGGCGCCAACATTTTTACCAACTTAACCCCGGTATTAGCACTGGGCTTTGAAGTCGGCCGCTATCAAATCAGTGATGAACTGTCTGCCTATACATTACAGCCAGCTGCGCAAGGTTCATCCAATTATGTGCAGTTAAGTTTGCAGTTCTATCTATAAATTGTGGCTAACGAAAAGAATATTCGCGAGCTTGCTCACGAATAAGTTTGTTAGTCAAAACACGGCGTGATCCAATTCAAATTTACGCCGCAACAATCGCTTTATTGTTAGTTCAAGCCCGTTTAAACGAGCACAATATCGCAGCTAAAGCTGCATCAGCTAAAAACAGGATAGGAATGATGAAACTAAAAATGATATTTGGCATTGCTGCGCTAACATCCACAGCCGCTTTCGCCCAAGGCCCACAATGTAATCACGCACAATTGCCATTCCAGCAGATGACACCAGTGCCATACGACAGCACACCGTACTCGCCACAAGATACCATGCCAGTTCAGTGTAGTAACCCTATGGTAGAAGCGTACATTGCTGACTGGGAAGCGGGTAAAATTGATTTCAATAGCATCCAATCTAACAGCAGTATTGCTGCCGATCAGCGTTTCTGTAAGACATTAGATGACAACGGTAACATCCTAGAAGTTAAAGATTGCGATAAGTCAAAATCACCGGTTGGTTACATTTGGAAAGAGCTTTCAGATAGCCCTATGGTCATGGGCATTACCGATGGTGGTAAGTCAGATCATGCCCCCCACTTCCATGGTCAACCTGAGTGTTACTATGTGGTCAATGGTGAAGGGCAAACACTTGCCGATAACCAGTTCAAGAAGCTTGGTACAGGCCAGTACTTCTACATTCCCGGTGCAACTATCCACAACACGCCTATCATGTCTGATAAAGGTTTAGGTGTGATGTACTGGTATCCAAACAACGCTCACTTTGATGGCTTTAAGTACTACTGGCGTAAAGATGTGAAAAACCTTCGCGTTGCTGAAGAAGCATTTGACCGCGTTGATGAGATCCGTAAGCGTGACCTAGATTTAGGTCCATACGGTACTAACGAAGCTGTTTTCAAAAAGTAAGCTAAGTTAATCTTATTTGGGGCTCAATTGGGCCCCAAATTAACGTCATCAACAATCCGCTAAAAAGCCTCATTGACGTTAAAATAAAAGCCGCTGTCACCATCACCCCATGCCATATCTAAGCGTAAGTTCACTCTCGGTTTAACTTCAAAACGGTAACCAACACCGCCATTAGGTAGAATTGTATCGCGGTTAAACCCACTGACATCATCTGCTATCACGCCAGCACCACCCCAAAAGACCATACCATGTCGACCAGGAAGATTAAGCCGATACTCCACTTGCGTAAGCAGCATTTGCTTGTCACGGTAGCGACCCGAGGTATAACCGCGTAATAAGCTACCGCCGCCTGCCTTAGATAACTGATCCCAAGGCACATCACCCGAGGTAAAACGGCCACGCAGTTGCCATGCTAAAATATCTTCGCCACGGCCTATTTTCATGTATTCGCTGTAGAGCGCGTTATAGACATCAAAGTCGGTTTTACTGCCTAATTTCTGTCGATAAAACGCGGCATCTATTTCTAAAATGCGCCCTGATTGTGGATTAAGTACGTTGTCGCGACTGTCATGATTAAGTAGCACATTAATCCCCACATTGCGTGAACTTTCCTCTAGCGCTTCGGTAGCCACACTTGAATCTAACGGATTGATTTTTTCGGCGCTGGCATAGCTGAAATCAAAACCAATACCCACAAAACTAGTCGGACTCATTCGCTGTAATAACATAGGATTAACCGACATGATGCGTTGGTTAAACTCAACACGATTACCATCATTGTGATTAGCATCGTAACCCACACCATAAAATACATCTGGCGCATCAAACACTTCAGCGTTGAGATAAAAGCGTTGATTGTCTTGATTGATAAAGGTCTTATTGGCGATTGTCATCCCTAGTGCACCATTAGTTGAGGCCAAACCGTTAATCACCAGTGACGATAACTGACTGACCTCATCATTCGGATCATATTGGTACAAACCTACCGCAGAGATCCCCACACCAAGATCCATTTCTGGATTATAAAAGGGTCCCGGCAGGTAGCTGAAATCAATCAGTTTATCGGAGTTAAACTCGCCATCAGCCCCTAAGGTCTGTAAGAAACCTTCGAGCCAACCTTGGGAAACGTCATCATCTTGTGGTTGTGTGGCCTCTATTGAACCTGTCGACTCCGTAGCGGCAACATAAGGCACCTTGAGCGTACATCCTAAAACGAGACTGAGCATAAGCGCATTAGCGATATTACCGCTATTCATGGTTGTGCCTCTAACTCGGTAAGGTGGCGAGCTCGCTGCTCTATATGCTGCTGTAATTCGATTGAGTCTTGTATTTGGTTGTACTCACTGATGCGATAAAAATCGGCTTGAGTGAAGCCATTGCGCCACAGTTTCTCTGGGATATGGCTAAAACTGGATCTGAATTTATCCGCCACCGACAGCTTTTGCTGAGCAATCGCATCAATGTCGATCCCATGTATGGTGTTACTCAGGGCTAAGTGATGCGGCTGAGCATTCGACTCATACAGCTCGCTAACATCGCGCCATTTAGCATGGGAATTAGCTAAGGATTCTGGCACTAAGTAAGGTGGCTGCTTATCGCCTAACTCATAATGGCGTTTGAGCAGCATAAACTTGTTCGGTAAGGGTTGCGTTGAATCCCACCAAACGCCATCAATGACATCAAATAGTGCATTGGTTTGCGCTATAGAAACAGGTTCTAACCAGGTGAGTGTAGCCGCTAGCCATTGTGTCATGTGTTGATTATATAACTCCTTATTCATCGCCAAGTTATTAGTCAGCAAGGCTAATGCTATCTTGGCGCCCAGCATATTGGAATAAAGATCTTCAGGTGAATAAGCCGATACCGCCTCAGACCACGGCACCCAACTACGATAGCCATGCCACTGCGCGACTTCATGAGCCTCCGCCATAAAATAAGCTAAGCGCACGGAGATGGTCGCTGCAATTTCCCAGCGCTGAGCGGCGGTTAAACCAGAGGTATCAAAGGCTTTGAGCTCTATGGTGCGTGGACCAATTTCATCAGGCAGTACAATACTCTGCGGCAAACCTAATTGAGGGTAAATACGATAGAACAGGGCAATGGCATTATCAGCGGTATCGCGCACGTGGGCTAAATCGATAAAACCGCCACGTAGGGTATAAATTTGGCCGTTATTCTCACCGCCACGACTGCCATTAGGCGCACCTTTTTGGTAGCTAAATGTCCCCGCCTCAAAAGCATGTGGCCCAACACTGTCGACCGCTAACGTGTTAGCATAACGAAAGAACGGCACAGGCACAGAGCCGACTTGGACTTTTTGCGCATTGCCAAAGGCGCAGCAAGGACGAACATCTTCAGGCATACGCACTAATGGTAAATCTTGCAGCACTACGTCACCCATCAACAGTGGGTCAGGCTCATTATCTAGCGCGGCAGCAATCGCAATATCACTGGGTAAAGCTCGCACTTGCCAATCAGGGCTACTACACGCGCCAAGCAGCAATAGGCTAATCACCAGCACCCCACTTTTCCAACTTAAATTACCCGCCATCATTGTATAAACGCCTTTATTGCTTGGCTAATGATCTCAGGGTGCTCATTGCTGATCCCATGAGCCCCTTTTGGAATAACCACTATCGGAGCGCTTAAATAATTAGCCAGTTGGATCCCCGATGCCAATGGGAAAACTTGATCATTCTCACCCCAAATCAGCATGCTTGGCGGTAATGCCTCCACAGCTATCGCCGCCGCAATACGATCTCTGTCCGCCGGTAGCCCCTCAATGAGTAAGTGTTTTTCTTGGCGGTGCTGTACAAAGTACTGAGCAAAAATGGCTTCATCAATAAAAGCGGGATACCAAGGAAAGTCAGTAAAAGTCGCATCGAGCAAGCGACGCATCTGCTGAGCATTTTCAGGTACAAAAACCTCGCTGGCATTATCGACGCCAAAACGTTGATTCATTTGTGCTAAGTCGTTATCAGAGAAAAGCACACCAGGACTTGCTAACAACACTGCTTTTTCAACCTTAGGCTCGTTAACCATTAAGTCGAAAGTGACAAAGCCACCGTAGGAGATCCCAACGACATTGACCTTATCGAGTTTAAGCGCATCAATAAGCTGGCGAATCGCTTGTGACTGAGTCGCAAGACTAGGTGCAGCCTGACTAACAGAGTCACCAAACCAAGCTAAGTCTGCTGCAATAACCTGATAATCTTGACTCAACTCAAGCATCACTTGCTGCCAAGTCGTGACAGCCGAGCCACCAAACCCATGAATGAGCAGCACCGTTTTACCTTGTCCCGCTTGCCAATAATTGAGCTCACCGCCCTCTGATAACGTAAGCTGCTGCTGTGAAAAACCCACTTTTTGCAATGCGGCTTTGTCACTTGAATCAGCCATCTCAACAATTGAACAACCACTGATAAATAGGATACTGAGTAATAGATAAATAGATCGCATAATGCCCCCTGAAAGTGCCTGATTAAACTTCCGATTAAATGCTTTAGAAACGATAACCTAAGCTCATCATGAAGCTCGTCCGCGTACCTATTCCCAACTCCATCAACAGGTCGATATTTTTAGTTACCCCGATTTGCCCGCCAATAAGGCCATTCCATTTATCTTCAAGATGCTGGTTGACCTCAAACTTTGCCTTACCCAATGGAATGCCAATATCTTGCAGGTAGCCACTAAAGGTCTGTTCCACATTTTGATACATAGCCCCGGCCCATATCTGAATATCATGATTGTTATAGCTAGTGCGGTATCCAGCACGAGGGGATACTACGATACTGCTGATCTCACCATCTAAAATATCCAAATTAGTATTGGTATAATTAATATCAAGCAATGCAAACCAATTGCCGATGCCGCCGACTAGCGTGCCGCCCACACCATAGGTAGTGCCTTTGAAGTTGAGTTCGAAATCGAATGGGTCACTAACGCTCTGGCAAGGATTGATCTTACATACCAACGGTGGCAACACTGAAGACCAGTCAGCTTCAAGCTGTACATTCGCCACACTGCTGCCTTTGGTATGCCCTATTACCCCATATAAATTCAAAAATGGCAGTACCCATGCATCAGCTCTAAAAGTGATGGTTTCTGACTCTTGCTGCGCTTCACTGCCTTTTATACTGAGCAGATCATCTAGGCCGCCTAATCCAGAAAAGGCAACAGAATCGACGATTAAAGGTTGCTCCATCGACATATAGTTGACGCTAAAACCAAATGGCTTTGGTAATTCATGCCCCAAATCAATCGCTTCTTGAGCCCAAATAGGAAAGGT
This sequence comes from Shewanella sp. GutDb-MelDb, assembly GCF_002836075.1. NCBI lineage: Bacteria > Pseudomonadati > Pseudomonadota > Gammaproteobacteria > Alteromonadales > Shewanellaceae > Shewanella > Shewanella sp. GutDb-MelDb. The sequence continues at coordinate 69,631 of NZ_PJBM01000223.1, forward strand.
GCGGTCATAACGCACTTGATGCGGCTCTCGCTCGATAGCGTGAACAGGTGCAATACAAAACAGCATGGTTGATATAGCCATGATTTTTAAAAATTTAAACATGTATAGTTTGAGCCTTTGCTGAAAAAGAGAGGAGTGAATGTTGTTTCAATGAAGGTCGCACATAGATTAACTAAGACGAGGCAATACATTAATGAAGCATAATTATCTCGTACTAATCTGAAATAAATCTGAAATGAGAGCCATCACCAACAACAATTAGAGTAAAAGGTCTAATTTAATCTGTATTGTTAAAACAACATTAATCAGGGTTAAACAGATTTGCGGTACGATTGCTAAAAGCCCCTTATAGAGGGCGCAGATAAGCTGGGTTAACTGATGAAAGAGAATGCAAAAAGGGGATTGTTGTAAGAAAGCTTTAAATATAAGTTGCCATAACACGACACTAGAGAGAGTTCAAAAATAACACTGCAATAAATTAACCCAATATATATCAGCAGATTAACAGTACTGCGTTCCGTTACATATAGCTAAAACAGAAAGTTCCCTTATCGTTAATATCATTCAGTTATTATTCAGCTAGTGTCCCCTACTATAGCTCCAACGAAACGAAACACCTCGATTGATAATGAACACAATCAAAAATTTTTTAGTGTGGGAGCACAAATATGAAAACTAAATCACTTATCTTGGCATCAGTAATCGCAACCGTAATTTCAGCACCTACAATGGCAGCAGATTGGTTTATCGGTGGCGGTGTTGGCGCACAGCAAAACTCATATAAAGGTTCAACAACCACTGAAGTAACAGTTGATCCAGGGTTTAACAGCGAGACTGAAAACTGGTCAACATCTGAAGATAATGCAGTTTACGAACTAAGAGCGGGTGTTTTTCTAGATGATAATAACCGTGTTTACGGTACATACTCTTACAACTCAGATGATTTTGCTAAGCAACAGAGTTTATTACTCTCTTATGATTACCTTGTAGCCCTAGGTGATAGCAACAAGCTGAACTGGTTCATCGGTGCAACAGCGGGTGTTAATCACATCAGCCCTGAAACTGCGCTTGCTAACTCAAGCAACAACTTTGTATGGGGTGGTCAAACAGGTATTATGTACAAGATCAATGACAACCTAAGCACAGAAATTGGTTACCGTTACCTTAAGCAGGATTATGATGCTTCAGCATCTATGACCGTGCAGCCTCCAATGGAAGGTGCTATTGGAACAACCATTACAGAAACGGCATCACTAAATGATAGCCAGCAACTATATCTATCTGTTGATTACCGCTTCTAAGCGAGTCGTTATATAGACCTTGCCTCACGCTAGCGCACGGGGCATACAAAAACTCCAGCAATGTATATTGCTGGAGTTTTTGTATCTGTTGTTTATTGATATTTATCAGCCTAGCGCATTTAATCCAACCCATCGCTAACGTCGTTTTACTCGTATCATCCCCTCAAGAAACAACAGCCTCGCGAGGTCAATACCAGAGGCATGATGTTTTCCAACCTCATATCTGCTATTTATACAGGTAACAGCGATTACTAAAACGAGAATAGAGATGTGCGGTCGACTGAATGTTATCGATGATATGTTCGTACAAGCATTGATGGAAGACTTACGCGTCAACAATAGCGACGAGATGCTCTATTCTCGCTTTAAAATGCCGACCAATGACATCAGTATTGTGCGTGAAACCGAAGACGGCGAACGACAATTACAGACAGCTACTTGGTGGCTTTTACAACAAACGACTTATCACGGTTTTAAACCGAGTCGCTTTACCTCGTTTAATACCCGTTCCGATAAACTCAACCAACCCAATAGTGCCGGCTTTACGCCATTTAGAGAGAGTCGCTGTATTGTGATTGCCAAAGGTTTTGGCGAAACAGAGACAAAAGGCAGCCGCAATGTTTATCATGATTTTATCGCGGAAAATGCAGCGGTAGCCTTTGGTGGATTATATCGAGAATGGCAACACCCTAAAACAGGCGAGAGTCGCGTTTCCTGCTCCATCATTACCAATCCACCTCACCCTGATTTACTGCCTTATCACAGTAAGGCAAGCCCGATGATTCTACCTGAAGATGAATCAATAATGGACGCATGGCTGAGCCCTCATAATCAACAGGTAGATATGTTTGACGAGCTATTAACGCCAGCACTGCGGCATGACTTTATAGCCCAGAAGATAGATAAACCTAGCCTACACAATGCTATCGGCAAGCCATCGAGATTAACGCCCAATGACTTTCTTGCCGCTCAGCGCAGCACCAATGAATAAAATCAAAACAGCAATCCCTTACCGAACCTAGATATCACAGTGACTTTAAGGTGCTTATTTTAGAGATCGCGTAGGGCAAGGCAAAATTAACTACACCGTCAATCCCCACATGTCGAAAGTCTCTCGACAGAGCTGTTCTCTAAAATCTGGATGGGCGATATCTATCAAGTCTCTCGCCCGCTCTCGTAACGATCTCCCCCTTAAATTAACGATGCCATATTCAGTAACAATATAATGCACATGGGCGCGAGTGGTCACCACTCCCGCACCGGGAGATAACACGGTACTGATCCGCGAGACTGAGCCACGTGCAGCCGTGCTCGGCAGTGCGATCACCGAGCGGCCGCCCTCAGAAAGGCCTGCGCCACGAATAAAGTCCATCTGACCACCGACTCCAGAGTAAATTCGAGTCCCTAAAGAGTCAGCACAAATCTGCCCTGAGATATCCACCTGCAGCGCGGAGTTAATCGCCATGACATTAGGGTTTTTACGGATGATAGACGTGTCGTTGACCTGCTCGATATCCATAAATATCACCGAAGGATTATCATCGACATAATCATAGAGTCGCTGGCTACCGAGTGCAAAACCGGTGACGAGCTTACCGGGATGTACCTTCTTACGGCTATTATTGATCACCCCAAGCTCGACTAAGTTAAGCACCCCATCTGAGAACAACTCGGTATGCACCCCAAGATCTTTATGCTTGGTTAAACAAGAAAGCACTGCATCAGGTATGGCACCGATCCCCATCTGTAGACAATCCCCATCACGTACTAGCTTCGCCACATTTTGCCCTATCGCGAGGCTAACCTCATCACTTGCGGCTAATGGATGTTGTGGCAGTGGCATACTCTGCTCGTATACAGCGGCAAACTTATTATAATGAATAAAACCATCGCCATGCGTTCGCGGCATGAGGGGATTGATATGAGCAATAATCTTACCTGCTACCTGACAAGCAGCCAATGTCGCTTCAACTGAGATCCCTAAGGAACAGATGCCATGTTTATCAGGAGGAGAAACTTGAATGATGGCGGTATCGATGGGCTGTTCACCCGAACGAAATAGCTTAGGCACTTCAGAGAGAAAAATAGGCACGTAATCCGCATCCCCCTGTTGCAGTAGCGAGCGAGTTGGTAAGCCACCAAAAAAACAACGATGCCGCAGATGGCCCTTGAGCTTCTCGCTACTGAGTGACTCAGCTCCTTCAGTGTGCAACTGTAACAAGGTCAGATCTTGCTTGGTTAATGCATGCTCAGCAAGAGCATCGAGTAGCAGGGTCGGAGTCGCCCCCATTGAATGTGTCCATAGCGTCTCACCACTTTGAATTAAAGACACAGCCTCTAAAGCACTACTGCAGATAATGGGTGCCATCAATGATCCCTAATATAATGATTATGCCGCCAGTGTATGAGGTTCGGTCATTCATTAACAGCGGTTACACATGCCAGTTAACGATGATGTGATCTTAAACAACTCAGCCAATATTTGTACAACGAAGGCCGTTCTGAACACTTCCGTCTAGCGCTGTAATCTACAGTCATCCAATACAAGAATGATGCTGGCTAATCATTGTGGTCATAAACGTAATCTGGTCATTATTTAAAGAGGTTGAATCACCTATCGATTGGTGACGACCAACAAT
>NZ_PJBM01000154.1:0-13134 GCF_002836075.1 Shewanella sp. GutDb-MelDb
TTTTATATCTTGTATGTGTTTGTTTTTAGTTTATTTGATTCTGTCTATTTTTTTTATTTTTTTTTTTTTTTTTTTTTAAAGCAGAGGCCGCCATACGAGTTAGGATTCCGTCTCGTGGGCTCGGAGATTTGTTTAAGAGACAGGTATTGGTTAAAAGTCCCGCTATAACAAGGCTAGAGTGAGTTATCCACTAAATCTGTGGATAAGCCTGTGGGTTAAGTGAAAAAATCGGTTGCTAAGGCCTATGAATAGGGGCTTGAGCTTAAAATGAGCAATTTTGTCGAGTTTTTTTTTTATTGTTTAAAAACAGACTGATGTAAAAATCAACAGTTAATTTTTTGCCATTCAGGGGGTGTTGCCAAATTGTAACCGCTTATTGTGGTCGAATTGTGAATTAAAGTGCCTGTTCTAGGCCGTTGTAGCCTAATATCCCTTGCTAAGTACTTGATTGTTATCTTGTCACAAACTTTCATATGATTAATCATAAACGGTAATAACATTGGTGTAAGAGCGTTTAGTAAGAAGTACATTCTGCTGAGCGCATTATTTCTAATATCAAGCGATGCTTATAAACTTTGTGGTGGTCGATATTCGTTAGATTGGATTAAAGGTGGAAAACTAGCCCATAAGAGTTGAACTGACCTTAAACGCTCATGATATCAATGCGATTAATGTGAAGGCTATGTACAGGGCTCACTTTGGATAGCCGTATATATAGCAATAACCTCTGCTGTTACCTACATTGTTGAATCTTCTGTATCGGTGATAATTTTACGGTTCATGCCATCTTAGTGTTAAATAGGGTAAAATGCGCCCAAGTAAAATGAGGAAGCATAACCTAGTGTCTGAATCTGTATTTCAATTGGAATCGCAATACCAACCTGCGGGCGATCAACCTACGGCAATTAAACAGCTTGTCGATGGATTAGAGTCTGGGGTTGCCAGTCAAACCTTATTAGGTGTTACTGGCTCAGGAAAAACGTTTACTATCGCCAATGTGATAGAACAAATGTCTCGACCGACTATTATCATGGCACCCAACAAGACACTGGCAGCTCAACTCTATGGTGAGATGAAAGAGTTCTTTCCACATAATGCCGTTGAGTACTTTGTTTCTTACTATGACTATTACCAGCCTGAAGCTTATGTTCCCTCTACCGGTACCTTTATCGAAAAGGATGCTTCGGTCAACGCACACATTGAACAGATGCGTTTGTCAGCAACCAAGGCACTGCTCGAGCGTAAAGACGTAGTCCTCATAGCCTCTGTTTCTGCTATCTACGGCTTGGGTGATCCAAAAGCCTATATGAAAATGTTATTGCACCTTCGAGAAGGAGCGATAATGGAACAGCGCGATATGCTGAAACGACTCAGTGAACTGCAATATAAGCGCAATGATACCGATCTTCAGCGCGGTACTTACCGTGTTCGCGGTGAGGTTATTGACGTATTCCCTGCAGATTCCGATAAACATGCCATTAGAGTAGAGCTTTTTGATGATGAAATTGAGCGACTGAGCCTGTTTGATCCGTTAACGGGGCACATTGTTAAGCGTATTGCCCGTATTACCGTATACCCTAAGAGTCACTATGTTACGCCGCGTGAATCTATACTCGCCGCAACAGAGTACATCAAAGAAGAGTTAAGAGACCGTAAGAAGCAGCTACTGGAACTCAATAAACTGATTGAAGAGCAACGTATTACCGAGCGCGTGCAATATGATATTGAGATGATGACAGAGCTCGGATATTGCTCGGGGATCGAAAACTACTCACGCTATCTCTCGGGACGAGCTTCGGGCGATGGACCACCAACCTTGCTCGATTACTTACCCAAAGATGGTTTATTAATTATCGATGAGTCTCACGTGACCGTTCCGCAAATTGGGGCGATGTACAAAGGTGACCGTTCTCGCAAGATGAACCTTGTTGAATATGGCTTTCGCTTACCATCAGCACTTGATAATCGTCCGTTAAAATTTGAAGAGTTTGAAGCCTTAATGCCACAGAGCATTTTTGTATCAGCTACGCCGAGTGATTATGAGATTAATAAATCAGACGGCGAAATTGCTCAACAAGTCGTGCGGCCGACGGGCTTGTTGGATCCTGAGATTGAAGTGAGGCCGGTAGGGACTCAGATTGACGATCTACTCTCAGAAATTGCTAAGCGAGTGGCGGTTAACGAACGAGTGCTAGTGACGACATTAACCAAAAGAATGTCTGAAGATTTATCTGAGTATTTAGATGAACATGGAGTCAAAGTCAGATATCTGCATTCGGATATCGATACTGTTGAGCGCGTTGAAATCATCAGAGATCTCAGACTCGGCGTGTTTGATGTGCTGATTGGCATTAACTTACTGCGTGAAGGCTTAGACATGCCTGAAGTGTCATTAGTGTGCATTCTCGATGCAGATAAAGAGGGCTTTTTGCGCTCAGAGCGTTCACTTATCCAAACAATTGGCCGTGCTGCACGTAATGTGAATGGTAAAGTCATTCTTTACGGTGACCGCATAACTAAGTCTATGGATAAAGCGATTACCGAAACCAATCGCCGCAGAGTGATGCAACACCAGTACAACCTTGATAATGGAATTACCCCTAGAGGTGTTATTAAGCGTATTACCGATGTTATGGATGTGGGTGATAGCAAACAGTATGGTAACTCGCGCAAGGTGGCAGAGCAGGGCGCTGACTATCTGGTTAAACCCGCCGATATTAGCCACGAGATTGATAAGCTTGAGAAACAGATGCATGAGCATGCTAAGAATCTTGAATTTGAAGAAGCTGCAGCGGTAAGAGATCGAGTGGGTCAATTGCGAGAGCAGTTTATCAAAGCGTAGCCATGAACCGTGATGATATAGAGAATGAAAAATAGGGACCTAGTCCCTATTTTTTTAACTTCCTAACGGCATATACTGAGGCTAAACAGATAAGACCACTAATCAGTCCGACAAAATGTGCTTCAGTTGCCACTCTCGCGCCGATAAGCGCGGTGACTTCGCTACTGGCACCGTATGTTTGTTCATAGAAAACTTTTAAAATCACCCCTAGCGTAAGCAAGTAACCTGTTTTCAATCCTTTAGTGATATCAAGTACAGCACCATAAACAAATAATCCGTGCAGCATGCCACTGAGGCCGACATAGCCTTTAGTCTCAGGAAAAAACAGTAACAGCCCAATACCTTGCATTAAACTTAAAGCGACGATAATAACCGCGAGCGATTTAGCGCGGTAATGTTGCTCATGTAATAACAGTATCACCCATAAACCGGCCAAGTTCATGACCAAATGCCAGGCGTTGGTGTGCAGAAAGTTCCCGGTTAACAATCGCCAGTATTGGCCATCAAAAATCAGATCACGCCGATAGGCTAAAAGATCATCTAAGCCCAAATAAAAAAGAGCAATGCAAATGATGCTAATAATGGCAGCCACAGCGTAAGGGCTTTTTACCATTGTCGTTATTTGGTGCATTTAACCGCTAATTGCGCTTGAATATCTTTTGGGTTTGCTAAATATTCATCTAAGCCGCGTTGACGTAACAAACACGCAGGACAGGTACCACAACCATCACCTTTAAGGCCGTTATAGCACGTTAAGGTTTGCTGGCGCACTAACTCTAGACTATCGTATTTGTCAGCTAGAGCCCAAGTTTCGGCTTTATCAAGCCACATTAAAGGCGTGCTGATCTCCAATTGTCTATCCATTCCCTGCATCAATGCTGTTTGCATCGACTTGATAAATTCATTTCTACAATCAGGATAACCAGAGAAGTCTGTCTCGCATACGCCAGTAATAATGACGTCAGCATCAAGCTGGTAGGCATAGATCCCCGCAAGGGTCAGAAATAGAATATTACGCCCGGGAACAAAAGTATTTGGGATTGAATTACTATCTTTGTTTTCTTCGATAGGTATATCACGAGTCAATGCACTGACAGTTAGGTCATTGAGTATTCCAACGTCGAGTAATTTATGGCTTATGGCGCCCAACTGTTTAGATAAAGTCTTTGCTATTTCTATCTCTTGACTGTGACGCTGACCATAATCAAAGGTCACAGTGTGGACTTCATCATATTGGGTGAGTGCTTGAATAAGACAGGTAGTAGAATCTTGACCACCACTAAAAACGACAACAGCTTTGGACATAGTAAGGCTTCAATTTATATTTCTAATGAGAACTGACAGTTTAACGCAGCATCGCTCGCTTTTAAACTACTTGCGACTCGGTTAAAAATCCTCTATAAATGCCGCCCTGCTAATCACGAGGTAAATTAGATGAACTATCCAGTCAATGAAGTGTTTGAAACAATACAAGGCGAAGGCTATTTTACCGGTGTGCCTGCTATCTTTGTCAGGCTTCAAGGTTGTCCTGTTGGCTGCGCATGGTGTGATACCAAACATACTTGGGAGTTAGTGGAGAGTAATCGGGTTAAGCCTGAATTAGTTATCCAAGTTGACGGCACAATAGGTCGCTGGTCTGAGCTTTCAAGTGAACAGCTTGTCAGTGCTTTTAAGCAGAAAGGCTTTACAGCAAAACATATCGTGATTACTGGTGGTGAGCCATGTCTATATGACTTATCAGAATTGACCGCATATTTGCATGACAATGGTTATCAAACACAGATAGAAACCAGTGGTACATTCGACGTTTTATGCGACAGTGATACCTGGGTGACAGTCTCACCTAAAATTAATATGAAAGGCGGTTATAAGGTCTTAGCGCAAGCACTTGAGCGCGCGAATGAGATAAAGCACCCTGTTGCGACCAACAACCACATTGAAGAGCTTGACCAACTGTTGGTTAATATCGACGTTGAAGATAAAACAATTTGCCTGCAACCTATCAGCCAAAAGCCAAGAGCAACTGAACTGGCGATGAAAACCTGTATTGAGCGTAATTGGCGTTTATCGATACAGACCCATAAATACTTAAATATTGATTAGTCAGTAATATACTAATAAAGGTATAGCAAAAAGCCCTAGTGAGAGTGATTTCACTAGGGCTTTTTAGATCTTGTTTAGAGACTATGTTTTAGAGGGGCAATCTAGCACGCTAGTCATACTAAATTGCTTCAGAGCGTCATTATAAGGTGTTAAGTCACCAATGTTAGCTTGCACCCACTCAGGACTGTAATAAGTATCTAGGTAGCGCTCACCAGAGTCACAGATAAGAGTAACGATAGAACCTGTTTGTCCCTTCTTAGCCATTTCAGAGGCTAACTGCAATACGCCATACAGGTTAGTGCCGGTTGATGGACCCGTTTTGCGACCAATGATGCTCTCTAGCCAATAGATGGTCGCTATAGATGCTGGATCAGGGATTTTACGCATTTCATCAACTACACCAGGGATGAAAGAGGGTTCAACTCTTGGTCGGCCTATACCTTCTATCTTACTGCCGTTAACACAAGTAATTTTTTTATCGCCATTGTTGAAATAGTCGAAGAAAACTGAGTTTTCAGGATCGACAACACAAAGTTTAGTGGCTAACCGTTGGTAGCGGATATAGCGTCCTATTGTTGCTGAGGTGCCACCCGTGCCAGGGCTCATCACTATCCAAGTAGGAATTGAATGTTGCTCTTTTTCCATCTGGTTAAAAATAGCGTTGGCAATATTATTGTTGCCGCGCCAATCAGTCGCACGCTCTGCGTAAGTAAACTGGTCCATATAATGGCCATCAAGCTCTTGCGCTAGTCGTTCTGATTCGGCATAGATTTTACTTGAGTGGTCAACGAAATGGCATTGTCCTCCGTAGAATTCAATTTGCTGAATTTTTGTCTTAGCGGTACTACTTGGCATGACTGCGATAAAGGGCAGTCCAAGTAAACGAGCAAAGTAGGCTTCTGATACCGCGGTACTGCCCGAAGATGATTCTATCACCGTGGTGTTCTCTTTTATCCAGCCATTACATAAAGCGTAAAGAAAAAGAGAGCGGGCCAGACGGTGCTTTAAACTACCAGTTGGGTGGGTACTTTCATCTTTCAGATAAATATCTATTCCGCTCAAACTCGGTGTTTCGAGTTTGATGAGATGAGTGTCAGCACTTCGTTGAAAGTCAGCCTCAATTTTTTCGATGGCTTGATTTACCCAATAATTGGTCACGTTAAGGCCTTAGCTGGTAGTAACAAAGCTAAATCATAGTGAAATTGATCAGGGATTGGTAGTAGAAACGGTAGATAAAAATCAGAAATGAGGTTTGGCAACGTTAAGTAAGCTAATGATTAACCTTGATTTTACAACTTTGATAGTTTTAAATTATGAGATGGATATCATAGGAATAAATGAATTTGATCTTTGGCTAGAGAAGTAAGAAGTGGTGGAGGGAGAAGGATTCGAACCTTCGAAGGCTGAGCCGTCAGATTTACAGTCTGATCCCTTTGGCCACTCGGGAACCCCTCCACGAATATCTTTCTACTAACTAATTGTGCGCAAATGGTGGAGGGAGAAGGATTCGAACCTTCGAAGGCTGAGCCGTCAGATTTACAGTCTGATCCCTTTGGCCACTCGGGAACCCCTCCTCAATTGCGGCGGCAATAGTAGTCAGATTTTTTTCCTGTGTAAAGCTTAAATTTGAAATAATGTCTAAAGTATTTGGTTAAGTGGTCGATTAACTATCAACAGGTTGTTTTGTAGGTTTTTTTTTATGCTAATCGAGTGTTATGCAAGCAGTTAACCCTTTAGTTAATGAATTACAGTTAGGCTCACGTCTTAACAGTGCTGTCGAGTCGAATCGTCGTGGTGAGTTTGCTTTATTGCTTTCTTTGCTATCTGCCGATGCTAGCGATATGGCACAGTTCCAAACACCTGAGTTTAAACAGGTAGATTTACGCGCTAAATTCAACTTAGGCGAAAGCCAGCCGTTGATAAACCTACTTAACAGTGACACCCACATTACCAATAACAGTTCTTCATTCCAAAGTGGTGGCACAACTTCCTTTAGACTCGCCAATGCTATTCATGAAGAAGCGCTGGTTATTCGGCGTAAAGAACCGCTAGAGATGGAAGAGGTTATTGCAAACTGCGAGCTCAACACACGCCTTCGTTATCAAAACATACCCACAGAACAGCCCGTAAAACTGAACCATTTTGTAGATCAACTGGTTATGCAACGTCAAATGAGTGAATTAATTGCTCAAGTTTGAGAATGATCCCTTTGTCGCACGTTAAGCTGATATATAATCTGAACATATATCTTGTGTAGGAAAGAGGCTTAACATGAAAAATATTCAAAAGGCACAATCTGATCTAGTTAATGACACGTGTAATGATTGTGGTAGCTTTGTTGACGTTGGTGCAGTGATCGATGAACATGACACGGTATTAGAATTAGCGTTTTCTAGTGAAGATGCAGCTAAAGTCGTTGCAGAGAAAGCAACCAAACGTTTTGTTGATGTTGGTAGCGAAATATCAATAACGGGTAATGATGTTAATTTGGTGCTAACCTTCTCATTTAGTGCAGAAAAGATGATTTTTCAATTAGAGAATAGTTTGTAAGCAATAACGGTATGTCTTGCTGGTATCACTGTTTTTCGGTATCTTCTTTGCTATAAAAATTAGTCGCAAGTATGAAGCTAATTTCTCCGACCATTTGGTGAACCCTTTGTTTGCCTTGCTTTAGGATATCGAGTGAAGAAACATAGATACCAGAAACTTTTAGAACAGATTGTTAACTCAGAGGCAAAGCAAGTAGGCGACTTTCACGCCACGGCTAAAATGTCTACGGAGTTACTTTTTGAACAGCTCGAGGTCTCTCGAGTTGTTATTTCTGGTTTAAGTGAACTCACTAATACGTTAGAAACGGTATACACCGAACCTGCTATTGCGCTAAATGTCGCCCTCCAATTTCGCCCTCAACCATTAGCTTGCCCTATCTTTGTTGAAGAACTTAGAGTGAACAGACATGTTGCTTCCGACCACTGTGTTGAAGATTGTCGCCTTATAGAGCTCAATGGCTATTATCAGCAACACGACGTCAAAGCCGCTTTAGAAGTTGCAATAAGGATCAATGGTCACTTAGAAGGTGTATTGAGCTTAGAGCGTCATACCGGAACTCCTGCCTGGCAAGACTCAGAGATCCAATTAGCCTCTCAAGTCGCCGACCAACTCGCGCTCACATTGGCAACCCAATACTCTTATGATAAAGATGAGCGCTTAAAGCTATTTTTGTCTGCAACCGAGCAGTCTGACCAGATTATGATGGTGGTGAACCTTTCGTCAGCCTGTATCGAATACGTCAATCATGCCCATTTTGAGCTGACTCACATCCCCAAAGATCAAATCATTGGGCGTCCTGTTCAGGCGCTAGATTTTTTTAAACAGTTCCCTCAAAAAGCAGAGAGTGTGCTTGCAAAAGCACGGGCTGGAGAAAGCTCTGAAGAGGAAATGAAACTCGTTCGTCGTGATGGTTCAGATTATTGGGTTCGGCTCAGCGTAAAGCGGTTTATCTCAGAAAGAGGCAATCACTTTGCGTTAATTAATGCAGACAACTGTACCGAACAGCACCTTCATCAGAGCGAATTAGAAAGGTTGGCGTGGCGCTGTACTTTAACCGGCTTATATAATCGTACTCATTTTAGCTGCGTATTAGATAAAGCCAAAGAGGGTCACCTAGTACTCATCGATCTGCGTGGTTTCAAACGTTTTAATGATACCTATGGTCATGCTAATGGCGATTTGATGCTGATTGAAGTCGCTAGGCGAATTCGACACTTCGCCGATATTAACCATATTACAGAGATTGCGCGTATTGGCAGTGATGAGTTTGCTGTGTTAATCGCTGATTCGTGTGATGTTAACGTCATTAACGCCTTAATTGAACGTCTATATCGTCAAGTAGAGCTCCCCGTCAGTATCGGTACCGAGCAGATAGAACCCAAACCCGCCTTAGCCTCTGTTGATATCGCCTCGATTGAACAACTTTTTCCGGCACTGACTTGCGCTGATATTGCTTTGCAGTATGCAAAAAATAAGCAAGGCGATGCCATTCAAGTCTTTAACTCTGCATTACTTAATGCATTTAAAGAGGATGCTCAAATAGAGAGAGATTTAGCGGTGGCAATAAAAGGTCGCCAGTTTGAACTTTACTATCAACCGTTAAAAGATTTGCAGAAACAAACTTACATCGGTGCAGAAGCACTTATTCGATGGCATCACCCTAAAAAAGGCGTGTTGTATCCAGGTGCTTTTATTGATATTGCAGAACAAACGGGGCTTATCACCGATATAGGGGCATGGGTTTTAGAAGCGGCATGTAAACAGCTAAATTTATGGCAGCATCGTCAAATAGATATTTCAATGCACGTCAATGTCTCTGCGAGACAGTTTTTTAGCGGGACGTTGTTTGAGCAGGTTTGGGAACTAATTGGCCGTTATAAGTTGACTCCACAGAGTTTAATTCTGGAAATTACAGAGACAGAATTGATGGAAGATATTCGTTTAGCCACCAATTTATGCAATGAGTTAGCAGAGTTGGGTGTCGGTTTAGCCATAGACGATTTTGGTACAGGCTACAGTTCAATGCGGTATTTGAAACAGTTCCCCATTAGTAAGCTTAAGATCGACCGCTCATTTATCTCGGATCTAAGCGTCAGCCATGAAAGCCGAGAAATTGTTAGCGCGATTATTGCAATGGCGTCTGCGCTAAATATTTCTCTTACTGCAGAAGGTGTTGAGACAAAAGAACAGGAGCTTTTCTTAGCTGAGCACCATTGTCACCAAGCACAAGGCTTTTTATACAGCCCAGCGTTAAGAGTCTCTGAGTTTGGCGATTTTTTAGCTAAATCGACCTTGGTACATTAAGTACTCCATATTTCCACGCTGTGTGACAATACTTCATTCTAAATGTCCCCATTATTAATATCCCAATTTTGAGGAGGTTATAAGCAGCACTGCTTAAACTTCTTACCGCTACCGCAGACACACAACGCATTTCGTTTGGGATACACAGGATCTTGTTGTAGGCCCTCAGTGTAATACCAGCGACCGTCTTCTTTTATAAAATCTGAACATTCATGTATTGCATCCAGCTTGTTGTCGTCAAGAAACCAAGCTTGGAAGCTAACTTTACCTTGGTGACCCAGTTCTGAAAACGAAATAATATCTAACGTTAACCAATTAGGTTGCGGGCCATCACTTAATGCTTGCTGTGTTAAGCCCGATAGGTAGTTTTTATGGTGAGTGTCGATGAGGTAAGGAAAGTGCCCCAAATAAAAAGCACAAAAACGTGAACGCATAAGCTGTTCAGGGCTTAGTGCTGCTTTGACACCTAAATGCAGTGGTTGGCAACAGTGACTATAGGTCTTACTTGAGCAGCAAGGGCAGGGACTCTCGGGATCAATGTTCTGGTTCATCATGAGTTTTGGGTTTTATATTGCTGTTTAACGCTGAAAATTGACGTCCATAATAAAGGTTTGAAGTGGGTTTAGCATTAAAATAAAACGAGGCTTCAGCACGATTATTAGTGTCTACCGTTAAGTACCATTTGCCGTTCTCTTTCTTTTGAGACACGGTAACAAATTTCCCCGCAAATTCGCTAACAGGCTCACCGGCATCGATTGAAGGGTGAAAACGAATAAGGTAGTAGCCGATATCCGTTGCACTCGTGCCTTCAAGGTTTCTTTCGATCACTCTGAAGTCCACTTCAATTTTGGCATTTTTATGTTTGATTTTGCCAAAAAATGTTTTATAAAGCGCAACAATATTGTCTCGCCCAAGGGTAATTTCTTCGCCTTGGCTTTCAGGGATATAGCAGGCATCTTCCGAATAAATTGATTGGATCCTACTGATATCCAATTCGTCAAATGCTTCGTTAAAATGAGTATAAAGTTCGTTTAACGCTTCGTTATCATTAGCGAAAGCTAAATGCATAGCGGCGAGGTACAGACATACTGTTAACGCCAAACGATTTGCTGCTTTTTTAAACATGTATTACTTCAAAAAAATAATTCCTAGTATCACTATAATAGACACCTTAATTGAACTAAAGAATTAGATCTTTACAAGATGTGTAAAAATAGCGGTTTGTTCATTATTTAAGCCGCCAAGTCGACTCTTTGGCATATTTTTAAAGGCGATACCCAGATTACTTCAACATGCTGACGCAATTGACGAGTTTGAACTTTGTCACTTATCAACATGCTAAATGCTGCATTTCGAGGAGTTTTGGAAATGAGTAAGATATAAAAAAGCCATTCTTCCCCTAGAGAAAAATGGCTTTTAGATACTCGGTTAAGACGAGTATGTTAACGTGACTTCAGTTTTACCAACCGCATTGACGATTAGCCGTTTTGTTTTGTTGGTCTAACCATGTTTGCAGTGGAGCAAAATAATCAAGTACGGCTTTGGCATCCATCTCTTTAGTGCCTGTCACCGCCTCCAACGCTTCTGGCCAAGGTTTGCTTTGTCCCATCTCGAGCATGGTATTAAGCTTAGCGCCGGCTTCTTTATTACCATATATACTGCAACGGTGAACTGGTCCGGTATCGCCTGCAATTTCACAGAGTGATTTATGGAACTGGAATTGAAGTATATGGGCTAAGAAATAGCGTGTGTAAGGCACATTTCCTGGCACGTGGTATTTAGCGCCGGGGTCAAAGTCGTTTTCAGTGCGCGCGATAGGCGCTTTTACACCTTGATATTTTTCGCGTAAATCCCACCACGCTTGGTTATATTGCTCAGGTGTGATCTCACCACTAAATACTTTCCAACGCCATTGATCGATCATTAATCCGAATGGCAGAAAAGCAACTTTATCTAACGCTTGCTTTAGGAGTAAACCGATGTCCTTTGATGCATCAGGGACTTCGTCGAGCAGACCAATTTGTTTTAAGTAATTTGGTGTGATCGACAGCGCTATCGTGTCACCGATTGCTTCATGGAAGCCATCGTTTGCGCTATTTTTAAAGATAAATGGCTGTTCTTTGTAAGCGCGCTGATAGAAATTGTGTCCCAGCTCATGGTGAATGACCGTAAAGTCTTCGGCTGTTTTTTGAATACACATTTTTATGCGTAAATCGTCGAGGTTATCCAGATCCCAGGCTGAGGCATGGCAAACAACGTCACGATCTTCAGGTTGAACAAATAGAGAACGTTCCCAAAAGGTATCGGGTAACGCATCAAAGCCTAACGAGGTAAAAAAGCTTTCGGCTTGTTTTACCATCTTTACTTCATCGTAATTATGTTTTGCGAGTAGCTCTGTGACGTTGTAGCCAGGATCTGCATCTTGTGGTGCAACTTGATCATAAACATTGCCCCAACTTTGTGCCCACATGTTACCTAAAAGGTGAGCGGGTATTGGGCCAGATGCTGGCGCTACAGATTCCCCATACTGTTCGTTTAACTCACCACGGACATAACAATGCAAAGAGTCATAAAGTGGCTTAACTTGCCCCCAAAGTCGGTCTAACTCATTTGAAAACGCGTCAGGCTTCATATCATATTGGCTGCGCCATAATTCAGAAAGATTTGCATAACCAAGATCTTGTGCACCTTCGTTTGCAAGTTCCACTTCTCTTTCAAACAGAGGACGCATTGGTTTTGCTATTTCACGCCAGCCTTGCCAAACTTCAAGTAACTCAGCAGGGTCTTTTGACTCAGCCATAATCGCCGATAGCTCCGGCTGGGTTAAACAGCGTCCATCTTCAAAGCAATATTTCCCCTTACCGTATAGACCGTTCAATTCGGCACTGATGTTAGCCAGCTCAGTATTCTTTGCGGGATCTAAAGGTGCAGGGAGGACGATAGAACTACGTAAAATATTTAACTTTCTTTTATCGGCATTGTTTAGTGGTAGGTCAGCGTATTGAGCGGATTGAGTCGCAAGCTTAACAGATGTACCTGTGTACTTTTCTGAGACACTCGCTGATAGGGCTGCTGTGTCTTCGGTGATGAAGTTACTGTAAATCCACTCTGAACGATTGATCTCTATCGATAAGTCAGCCATTTGAGCTTCAGCATCTGCAATGAACTTTTGCGCTTCAATCGTTTTATCAACCGTTTGAGTGCTGACGGCTGCTGTTTCATTACATGCCGTTGCGCCGAGTGAAATGGCAATCAAAGCGGATAACTTAGAAACCTTAGTAAAGGTCATGTTCATCTGTCAAAATCCTTTGTTATTTTTGTGTTGCTTATTTTAC